>JAEYWK010000191.1 GCA_023431345.1 Pseudomonadota bacterium | reverse complement strand
AGGGTGGAAGGGTGGAAGGGTGGAAGGGTGGAAGGGTGGGGAGCGTGGCCGTGCGGGGGTGACGGCGCCGGCAGTCGTCTTACGGCTGTTGGGGGGGCGCCACGATGGGGCGGCGGTCGCGTCGCTCTACTGAGCGCTGTCATGGCTCGCGTGCTGATCGACCGCGTGGCTCGCCGTTCGCCCCGACCGCTGACCGCTTGTTCCGGCTCCGCCGCCGCCGGCTAAAGTGGGCGCCGGCTAAAGTGGGCGGACGGGCGGTGAAACTTGCTTGATGGGGGGGTGAAACTCTATTCTTAGAGGGCTGCGCTGGGCGACGTCGTCCCTGCTGCGCGTTTAGGAGAATCTCGAATGCCCGATGCGGCAGCCATGTCAGCGCCCCCGACCGGTCGTCACCAGCGCCGGGTGAAGAACTACCTGCTGGATGCGCATTTCCAGCTCAAGTACAGCGCGTACCTCGTGGGGATCGCGGTGCTCTTCAGCGCGTGCCTCGGCATCTTGCTGTGGCGCACCAGTGAGGCGGTCATCGCTCAAAGCAGCCAAACGGTGCAGCAAGGCGAGCAGGTGGTGAGCCGCGGCCGCGAGGTGGTGGAAGAGAGCCGCAAGGTCAGCGAAGTCGTGAAGATGAACATCGTCAAAGATCCCATCTACAGCGACAACCCTGCGCTGCTCGACGCGTTCAAGGGCGACGCCGACAAGCAAGACGAGCGCTTGCGCGGTCAGCAAGCGGCGCTCGAGAAGCAAGCCGCCGACCTGAAGCAGCAGTCGTCAGCCATCCGCGGGCAGCAGCGCACGATGCTGATCACGCTCACGACCGCGCTGTCGCTGCTGGTGGTGCTCATCGGCTTCGCTGGCATCATCGTGACGCACAAGGTCGCGGGCCCCATTCACAAGATGAAGCGGCAGATCCGTGAGGTCGGCGAGGGGCATCTCCGCATCCCCAATAAGCTCCGCAAGGGTGACGAGCTGGTCGACTTCTTCGAGGCCTTCGAGACGATGGTGCTCAACCTGCGCTCGCGTCAGCAGAGCGAAATCGACAAGCTCGAGCGCGCCATCGCGACGCTGGAGCCCAAGGCCGATCCGGGCGAGCTCGATTCGCTCTATCAACTCCGCGAAGAGATGAAGAAGGCGTTGCATACGTAATAGCGGTCAGCGGTCAGCCGACGAACGCGCGGCAGCAAAGAGCTCCCACTTCCTGGCCTCCTGCTGTCTCGACCCGCATCGGCTAAAAAGCGCCCTCCACGTATTCGATCAACGTTCCCTCCGCGCTGAGCTGCACGCTGGCGGCGTCGAAGCGGAGGCGCCTCACGGTGGGGTCGTGCTGATAGCGGCGCTGCCATAAGCGAGCGCCCGCGACGCGGATGCGATGACGCTTGCTGCCGTCGAGGCTGCCGAACCCCGTCGTCCAAGCGCTAGGCCCCCGCGAGCGTACCTCGACCACGACCACCACGTCGTTGCGGCGCGCGACCACGTCGAGCTCCAGATACGAGAGCCGTAGGTTCGTCGCGACGATGTCGTAGCCCTGCTCGATCAAAAAGCGGGCGACGGCACGCTCGGCCGTTCGCCCGCTCGCTCGCTTGCGCTTGTCAGTTAGCGCCGCACTCGGACGGGTACGGGTTGCCGGTGCAGCCGCAGGCGCTGGGGTTGTCCTTGCAATCTCTCGGGTCGTTGACGTTCGGGTTCCACTGGGAGCCGGAACGGACGCAGTAGGAGCCGGCGAGCTGCGCGCCGCCCGGGATCTTGAGGTTGTCGACGAGCTCTTCACATTGGAAGCCGTCGGGACACTCACAATAGCGGGCGTTCTTCTCCGGGCCATCGCAGCGACACGAGCAGTACACTGCCTTTTCGGCCTGGCGGTTCTGCAGTTGCGCCGGAACTTGAACGCGGATGTTGTTCGGGCTCTGGCGGTCGGTGCGATCGACGGCGGTGCCGGGGATGGAGCACTTGGGCGACCAGTTGGGGTTCTCGGGCGCATTGCCCCTGGGCGGCGCTTCCTCCCCTTGCGACAAGTCATATGGGGCGCCTTCGCCGGCGCTCTGACCGAGGCGGCAGCTGACGCGGCCCTGGAAGTGGTTCACCAGGCACAAGCGCGTTTCGCACTGGAACGAGCGACTCTCGACGTTCGTCTCCGTGACTTGGAAGCCGCCGAAATCCTGCTGGTATTCGTCTTCGGGCGTGCAGGGATCACCCACGCCGCCGGGCGTGCAGCCGAGGGCAGCGAGGCCCACCAGGAGAGCCACGGACCAAGAACCAACGTTCAGCAATCTAGTCATCCTTGCTCGCTAACCTTGTAGGCTTGTGTGCGAAGCCGTTCGCTGTCGACAATCGCCCGCGGACCGGCGCGTACGCTAATCGAGCGCGCCGAATTCCGTCAACGCGAAAACGGGCGGGTGTCAGCAATCGTAGGGCTCGTCACGGAAAGTTTGCACCGTGCTGCTTGGTTAGTCGCGCGAGGTGGAGACCTTGAGCGGCTCGCGCCGATTTTCGTGACGCTTTAGGCCACCCCGGGCCGAGCGCTCGGCGTGAAGGTGCGTCGCTGAGCCCGGCGCCCAAGCTTCCGGCCGGTCGCGGTTCGGACCGCAAGATGACCGAACCTGACGCTGTGAGGCCCGGCTGGGCTCGTCGCACCAGCGCGTGGCCGTAAAGTGCGCCACCGGATCAGAATTTTACGACTCGGCCAGAAACACCTACAGATCAGGTGACCGAGTTTCAACGACGCTTGACAACGGCTTCCGGCAATATCTAACATGCCGCAGCCCTGCGGGTTGTATCTACCGGTAGTTATTAGGCTTTTCGTCTCGAGACCCTCAGCCCGTCCGAGCCCCCCGCCTTGGGGTTCGGTGCCCCCGCTCCAGAAACGCGGGGCCAGCCCCTTCACCCATCCAACGAGGATTCATGTTCCGAAAGCGCCTGGTCGCGGTCAGCATCCTGGCTTCAGCTGTTGTGTCGAGCTCGCTCGGCATGACCAACATTGCCCGCGCCGAAGAGGTCTTGGATCTCGACGCGCCCACGCCCGCGCCCAAAGCAAAGAAGGGCGCTGCAGCCGGCGATGCCAAGAAGAAGGGTGGCGTCGACATCGATCTCGATGAGGACGCGCCGAAGGGCAAGGCGCAGCCGGCGGTGGTCGCTGGCAATCCGACGGAAGGGGCTGCGCAGGCCAAGGCGCTGTTCGACAAGGAGCGCTGGAACGAGGCGGCTCAGGCGCTGCACCGCGTGCGCTCCGGCGAGACGGGTGACGACCCGGGCAACAAGCAGCTGGCGGAGTACTTCCTCGCCATCTCGCTCTATCGGCTCAAGTTCTACCAGGCAAGCTACCAGATCTTCAGCGGCGTCGCCGATAACCCCAACCACCTCAAGTTCAAAGAGACTCTGCTGTGGCTGGCGAAGCTCGCGACGCAGCTGCCTGAGCCGGCCGACATCATCGAGCGCGTCGGTAAGTACAACGACGACGACTTGGCTCGCTTCGACAACGCGCAGCAGCGCGACCTGTACTGGCAGCTGAACTTCATGCTCGGCCGTTACAAGTACCGTAACCGCCAGTTCGAAGAGTCGATCCGGCTGTTTCAGAAGGTCGATCGTCGCAGCGAATACTACGTGAAGGCGCAGTTCTTCACCGGCGTCAGCTACGTGCAGCTGCGCAAGGCGGTGCCGGCCGTGAAGGCCTTCCAGCGCATCGAGAAGGCGCTCGACGAGGGCGTGGAGGGCGTGGAAGACGAAGATCGCATGCGCGACCTCGCGTACTTGTCGATGGCGCGCACGTACTACTCGTCGTCGATCACCCTCGACCCCGAGACCAACGCGCCGACCGTCAACAGCACCAAGCTGAGCGCAGCCGTCAAGTACTGGAACGAGGTCGACGTCGCCAGCGAGTACTGGCTCGACGCGCTGTTCGAAGAGTCGTGGGCGTACTTCATGGCCGGCGACTACCCGCGCTCGCTCGGCAACATCCACACCCTGGGCGCGCCGTACTTCCCGAACTCGTTCTACCCCGAGTCGGAAGTGCTGAAGGCGATCATCTACTTCACGAACTGCAACTACGACGCGGCCACGACCGTCGTGGCGCGCTTCAACCTGCGCTACACGCCGGTCAAGGACGAGCTCGAGAAGATCCTCAAGAACTACAAGGGCGAGAACCGCGAGGACGCGTTCTTCAAGTTCCTGCTCGACGTGCGCGAGGGGAAGGGCGACATCCCCGCGTCCGTTCGCCCGATCGTCGAGATCGCGCTCAGCGACCGTCAGCTGCTGCGCAACATCGACTACGTGAAGCTGCTGGAAGAGGAAGAGAAGCGCTTCAAGAAGTCACCGTCGGACTTCCAGAGCTCGGGGCTCGGCATGGAAGTGTCGGACGCGCTCAAGCTCGCGCGTGACCTCGCGGTCCGTCAGGCTGGCGAGCTCGCGCTGGGTCGCTACCAGCGCTACGTCGACGAGCTGAACGAGCACCTCCGCAACGGTGAGAAGATCCTTATCGACATCACCGCCGCGCAGCGCAACCTGCTCGACGAGAAGATCCAGACCAATCAGGTCAGCAAAGCGGAGTCCAAGATCTACGGCGTGGTGAAGCCGGATGAAGAGCACGTGATCTGGCCCTTCAACGGTGAATATTGGCGTGATGAGCTCGGGTCCTACCGTCAGGTGGTCGAGTCGGCTTGCGGAAGGTGATGCAAATGAGCGTGAAAAGAACCTATTCCGTCGTTGTTGCCGCGTTGGGTTTGTGGCTGAGCGCCGCGCCCGCGCAGGCCGTTCCCGAAGCCAAGCCGACCGACCTGAGCTTGGAATGTGTTTCGAAGGAAGCGCAGACCAACCTCGCCACGTGCCCCGGCGGCCCTGCCAAGTTCGACGCCAAGCAGAAGCGCGCGGTCGCGTTCAAGAGCGCGCCCCCGCCTCGCGAGGTGAAGAAGCGCGAGGATGACGTCAAGCCCGTCAACCCCGACGAGCTGAAGAAGTACGCCGAGCGCGACACCCGCAAGAACCGCTTGCAGGCCCGCGCGCGCGCGCTGCTCATCACGGAGATCCAAGGTCTCGAGCGCCTCTACAAGCGCACGCCGAAGAAGTCGCCCGACCGTCCGCAGCTGACGCGCCGCTTGGCGGAAGCCTACGTCGAGCTCGAGAGCGCGGCGCAGCGCGACAAGATCGCGGCCGACATCCAAGCGCAAGACGCGAAGCGCACCCGCAAGGGCAACGCCGCCAAGTTCAAGTCGGACGCCGTTCAGGCCGAGAAGATCGTCAAGGCCGCGCGTGACAAGGCGATTGTCTACTACACGCAGATGAAGAACGACTACCCTGACTACTCGAAGATCGACGAGGTATTGTACTACCTCGCGTACGAGCACGAGCAGGGTGGCAACCTCAAGGACGCGCGCTCGGTCTACTTCGAGCTGATCCAGAAGGCGCCGAAGTCGCCGTTCATCCCCTACGCCTACCTCGCGTTCGGCGAGCTGTTCTTCCAAGAGGCGCAGGGCGATCCAGCCAAGTGGGACTTGGCGGGCGCCGCCTACAAGGAAGTCATCAAGTACCCGCCGCCGACGAACAAGCAGTTCGGCTACGCGCGCTACAAGCTCGGCTACGTTCACTGGAACAAGGGCGAGTACGCGAACGCGCTGAACGAGTTCAAGAAGGTCATCGAGTACGGCGATCAGTTCACCGACGTGCCGAACGCCTCGCAGCTCGCGAAGGCGGCCCGCCGCGACATGATCCCGGTCTACGCGGTCGCGGGCGCGCCCGACAAGGCGTACAACTTCTTCAAGCCCGTGAGCGGCGACAAGGGCGGCGAGCAGACCAAGACGGTCGGCATGCTCAACGAGCTCGGTCTCGCCTACCTCGACACCGGTCACTACAAGGAAGGCATCGTTCTCTATCGCGACCTCTTGAGCCGCGATCAGGGCGCCAAGGCCTGCTTCTATCAAGGCCAGATCACCACGGCCACGCAGGCCTTGATGTCGGGCGACAAGGAAGCCGTCCGCAAGGAGATGGACCAGCAGGTCCGCGTCTTCAACGACTTCATGAAGGGCGGCAGCCCCGAGAAGGAGAAGGGCGAATGCGCCAACAAGACCGCCGAGCTGCTCGCCGAAACGGCGATGAGCTGGCACTTGGAGGCGGTCGGCACCGGCGGCGTCCGCGGCACCGGCGACAAGAAGACGATGGATCTGGCGGCGTACCTCTACAAGAAGACGGCCGACAACTTCACTTCGGCTGACTTCGCCAAGTTCCAGTTCCCGCGCATCGTCAAGGAAGACTGGCCGACGATGTACAAGATCAAGTACGCGATGGCGGACTTGCTCTACTTCCAGCAGCGCTGGGAGGAATGCGGGCCGGCGTTCGACGCGGTGGTGGCGGAAGACCCGAAGGGCGGACAGGCGGCAGAGGCCGCGTACGCCTCGGTGCTCTGCTACCAGAAGATGTACGACCAGATGTACAAGGGCGACTCGGATCGCAAGTCCAAGGGGCTTGGTCCGACGGGCGCCGACGAGAAGGACCGCGAGGCGAAGAAGGGTGAGTGGGAGAAGTTCAAGCCCAAGCCCTTCACGGACATGCAGAAGGGCATGGTCACGGCCTTCAACCGCTACGTCTGCTACATCACGCCGCCGAAGGGCGACAAGGAAGCGGAAGAGCAGTACGTCGAGGTGAAGTACGCGCGCGCGCGCACTTACTTCGAGTCGCAGCACTGGGAGGAGGCCGCGCTCGCGTTCCGCGACGTCGCCATCAACCACGCCGACAAGGACGCCGGCATCTTCGCGGCGCAGCTGTACCTCGAGTCGGTCAACGTGCTCGGCAGCCGCGCGGAGCCCCCGCGCCCGGCCTGCTTCGACGACATGGCGAAGGACGTTCCGGTGTTCCTCGAGCTGTACTGCAAGGGCAGCAAGTTCGAGGACAACAAGGAGCAGTGCGAGTCGCTGACCCGCATTCAGTTCGACATCATGCGCCTCAAGGCGCAGAAGCTGGTCGAGAAGGGCGACTCGCTCTCCGACAAGGGTAACTACAAGGAAGGGCTCGACACCTACAAGAAGGGTGCCGAGGCGTACCTCGACCTGTGGCGTACCTACTGCGAGCAGCCGCTCAGCAAGGGCGAGAAGCCCAAGCAGTGCGAGAAGGCCGACGAAATCGTCTACAACATGGCGAGGGCCTACCAGGCCGCCCGCTTGCTCGCGAAAGCGATCCAAGTTCGCCTGACGATTCTGCTCAACAAGACGTACGGCCTGCAGGATTCGCCGCTGGCGAAGAAGGCGCTGTACGAGGTCGGCGGCAACTACCAGGCCATCGCGGTGTACGACAAGGCGTCCGAGTTCTTCGAGCGCTACTGCGAAGCGACCGCCTTCAAGGGTGAGTTCGCCGACCAGGCCTTGAGCGACGCCGTGGTGCTTCGCCTGGGTATCGGTCACGACGAGCAGGCCATCAAGGACGCCAACAACTTCAACAAGTACTACGGCGCCAAGAAGCCGACGCAGACGGCGCAGATCGCCTTCGCCATCGCCGCTCACTACGGCGAGAAGAAGGACTGGGGCAACGTCGAGAAGCGCCTCGCGGGCTCGATGAAGCTCATCGACAGCAAGGCGACGACCGACGTCCGCGCTCAGGCTCACGCCTTGCTCGGCCGCGCTTACGTCAAGGCCAACAAGGGCGCCGTGGCGTCGCGCGAGTACGCCGCCGTCCGCAAGCTGTGGGAGGATCCCAAGGCCGCGGTCGCGTCGATCGAGAACATCGAAGGTGAGGATCCGAACGCCAAGCAGCGTCGCTTGGGTCGCGCCCTCGAAGCGGTCGGCGAGGCGTACTTCTACTTCGCCGAGGAGAAGAAGGCGAAGGTCGATAAGGTCGCGTTCCCCGAGTACAAGGGCCCTGGCACGAAGGAAGGCGTCGTCAAGCACATCCAGACCAAGGTGAAGGACTGGATCGGCAAGAAGCGCCCGCTCATCGACGAAGCTTCGGCGGAGTACAAGAAGATCGTCGATCTTCAGCCGGTGCCGCCGCCGCGCTGGGTCATCGCCGCCGGCTCTCGCGTCGGAGACATGTGGGGCAAGTTCGTGAAGGAGTTCCGCGCGGCGCCGATCCCGGACGCCATCAAGCGGGACTACGAGCTGCGCACCGCGTACTACGGCTCCTTGGACGAGGCGTCCGAGCCGCAGAAGCAGCAGGCGAAGAACGCCTACAACATCTGCCTCGGTTACTCCGTGAAGTACCAGTACTTCGACGAGTTCAGCCGCACCTGCGAAGAGTGGCTGGCCGAGAACTACAAGAACGAATACCACGTCGTCGACGAGTTCCGCGGCGCTCCGAACCGCGTGAACAGCGTGCTGCGCGAGCAGGGCAGCCCCCTGCGCATCGGCGGTGAGCCGATGGTCGTGCACAGCGCCGAGCCGGCCGAGAAGAAGAAGAAGGCCGACGACGGCGACGAGAAGAAGAAAGACGACAAGAAGAAGGAAGGCGGAGCGTGATGATGAAGCGCTTTTTCGGTATCGCGCTCGTAGGGCTGTCGGCGTCGCTGGTCGCTTGCGGCGGCGCCACGATGGGTAAGGACGGCAAGCCGATCCTCGACCCCTCGAAGGACAGCGGCAGGAAGGGGGCCGGCAGCATCTCCGTCAGTAAGGAAGCGGCGGCCACCTTCGACAACGCTCTCGATCAGTTCGTCGAGCACGACAAGAAGCAGGACTGGAACGAGGGCTCTTGCTCCAGCGTGGCGGACGCCTTCGAGAACGCCGCCAAGAAGCAGAAGTCGGACGCCAACGTCGCCTTCCCGGAGGCGATCTACAACTCCGGGTTGGCCTATCAGCGCTGCGGTAAGGACGCCGAAGCGCGGGGCCGATTCGAAGAGACGCTTGCCGCCGACTCGAGCTTCCACCGCGCCAAGTCGCAGCTCGCGCTCTACGACTACTCGAAGAGCGGCGACATCGACGCCACCATCACCAAGCTCGACCAGATCATTCGCGACGCGAAGTTCCAGAACGTCGAGGCGCTCGTGTCTCTGGCGGCGCTGCAGATGGAGCGCGGCAACGAGCAGGCGGACAGCGACGGCAAGAACGATCTCGAGCGCGCGCAGCGTAACTTGCAGCGCGCCCTGGCGATCGACGACAGCTACATGCCCGCCTTCAACCAGCTCGCGGTTTACTACCTCGAGCAGGCCAAGGCCAAGGCAGGCGCGGCCGCGAAGAAGGGTCGTCGCGGTCGTCGCGGCATGGAAGTGTCGGGCGTGAAGGGCGTGGACGTCGACGGGCAGCAGCTGGATCTCGCGGCGCTCGTCGCCTCGCAGGCCCAGCGCAAGAACCCGAACTACGCCCCGATCCACAACACGACGGGCTTGATCCAGGTGCAGCTGAAGAACTTCAACGGCGCCGTGAAGAGCTTCGGCCGTGCGCGTCAGCTCGACTCGAAGTTCTTCGAGGCGCACATGAACTACGCGGCGGTGAGCTTGTCGTTCCGCGGCTATGAAGAGGCCGAGAAGGCCTACCGCGACGCGCTCAAGCTGCGCCCGAACGAGTTCGAGGCCCACCTCGGCCTGGCCCTCGCCCTGCGCGGCCAGATCAACGACTCGAACTTCGAGAAGATGGTCGCGTCGGCGCAAGCGGAGCTCGACGCCGCCAAGAAGCTCGATGGGGCTCGCGCGGAGACCTACTACAACGAGGCCATCCTCACCCACGAGTTCAAGGCCAAGCGCGCGGCGGGTCCGAACGCGATCCCGCAGCTCGAGAAGGCCGCCCAGCAGTACCGTGACTTCGTGGCCAAGGCCGGCGACGGCGCCGAGTTCGCCGACGCGGTGAAGCGCTCGAAGGAGCGCAGCACCGACATCGACGACACCATCAAGTTCATCAAGGAAGGCGCCCAGGCCGAGAAGGACGCGGCCGAGGCCGAGAAGGCTGCCAAGGAGCAGGAGGCTGCGGCGAAGGCCGAGGCCGAGAAGGCCGCCAAGGAGAAGGAAGCGGCCGATAAGGCGGCGGCCGACAAGGCAGCAGCGGACAAGGCGGCAGCGGCGCCGGCAGGCAAAGCAGCAGCGCCCGCGCCTGCGGCTCCGAAAAAGTGACGTGAGCTGAGCGAAGTCGGGAACACGCGCGAGCGGCTGGTGTCGTGTCACCAGCCTCGCGCGTTTCCTCCGCGCGGAGCTGACTCAGTGTTGACGGCAGCTGGTCGTCACCGCTACAATGAGACTGTAAATATTTGTGGAAAGTTTTGAGGAGGCTGTAATGGTGTCCAAGCGAATTCGGATCGTGTCGGTGGCTGTCGGTTTCGCCGCGTTCATGGCGTCTGGTGCTGCGTTCGCGCAGGACGCGGCCGGGGGCGGCGACAAGGGCGGCGACGGATACGGATACGAGTTCGACGACGACCCCCTCGCAGCTGGCGGCTTCGGTCCCAACGACGCCACGATTCGCGTCCGTCCCCGGGCGGCTCGCACCACGCTGATCCGCCCGCGCATTCAGTTCGTGGACGAGATGCTCAAGTCCGTCGAGAACCTCTGAGCCTGGCCTGCGGTGACCTCCTCCTGATTCTGTTCCGACCTTCCGAGACTGAGAAAGCAAGATGGCAAAGGCTGTTCTAACGTTCGCTCTCTATCAGGCCGACCAACTCACGCGACGTGAGACGGTGACTCAAGACATCGTCAAGGTCGGCAAGGACCCGAAGAGCCATCTTCGCGTCGACGACGAGCTGGCTTCGCGCATGCACGCCGTCATCGAGGTCGCCGGACCCGAAGACATCACGCTGATCGACCTGGGCAATGAGCCCGGCACGATGGTGAACGGCGCGCGCGTCAACAAGTGCAAGCTGCACGTCGGCGACCAGATTCAGGTGGGCGACACCACGATCGTCCTCGAGAGCGCTGAAGGTGCCGGCGCAGAAGCGGCGCCGCCGCCTCCCGCCCCCATGGCCGCGCCCGGCTTCGGCGCTGCTCCGAACCCGTTCGCTGCCGCGGCCCCTCCCAGCCCTTTCGCGGCGGCGAGCAACCCGTTTGCTACCGCGAGCAACCCGTTCGCGGCGGGCGCTGCGGCCCAGCGACACGCCGCTGCGCTGCACGTGCCGGACGACGCCCCGCCTGGAACCTACACCTACACGATGGTGAAGAGCGGCCCGGACGTGAGCCCCGACGAGGTCGAGATCCCGCATCTGGCGTCCGTCGAGGTGATGGTGCTGTGGGGCACGAACGTGCTGCACGTCTCGCACCTCACGCCGCCCCGCAACTTCTACGTAGGTGAGGAGAAGGGGAAGAACTTCGCGTGCGACTTCTTCATCCCCAGTGAGCGTCTCGGCACGACGCGGTTGCCCGTCGTCGTGGGTGACCGCGCCTCCGTCGCGTTGGTGATTCCGCCGAACGCGCGCGGCTCGGTGGAGATCCCGGGGCAGCCGAAGATGTCGCTCGATGAGGCTCGCGCTCGAGCTCAACCGAGCGCCGAGCTGTCGGGCGGTCACCAGCTGTCGCTTCCGGGCGGCGCCAAGGCTCGCGTCGAGCTGGGTGACTTCGTGTTCCAGGTGGCGGCCGTGAACGCGGGCAAGCCGCTCAAGCACGGTATCGGCACGAACGTCGACTGGGCCGTGGCGATGTACTTCGGCGCGACGTTCCTCACCATCGGCGGCCTCTTGGCTGCGATGGCGTTCTTCGTTCCGCCCATGGGTCTGACGGACGACGAGGAGCTCGACAAGGACGCGCTGTACCTGATGCAGCAGTACTTGAAGGCTGCGGCCGAGCGCGAGCAGGAAGAGAAGGAAGCCGAGGTCGTCCAAGACAGCTCGGACAACAAGGAGGGCGGCACCGGTACTCGCGCCAAGGGTGAGGAAGGGTCGATGGGTAACCCCACGACCAAGGCCACCAACAAGCGCTACGCCGTTCAGGGCCCGAAGGACAACCAGGACATGCACCTGGCTCGTCAGGCGGCTCTGCGCGAGGCGACTGAGTTCGGTATGATCGGCCTCCTCAATACGGGCGCGGCGGGTGATCCGAACGCTCCGACGGCTCCCTGGGGTCGCGACACGTCGCTCGGCTCGGACGAGATCAGCGCGCGCGGCAATATGTGGGGCGATGAAATCGGTGACGCCTTCGGCGCCGGCGGTCTCGGTCTCTCCGGCATCGGCGAGGGCGGCGGCGGCCGCGGTGAAGGCATCGGCCTCGGCAACATCGGCACGCTGGGTCACGGCGCCGGCGTCGGCACCGGTCAGGGCTTCGGCGCTGGCCACGGTCGCCTCGGCGGCTCTCACCAGACCAAGGCGCCTAAGGTGCGTATGGGTGCGACAACCGTCAGCGGTCGTCTGCCGCCGGAAGTCATTCAGCGCATCGTCCGTCAGAACTTCGGTCGTTTCCGTATGTGTTACGAGCAAGGGCTCGGCCGCAACCCGAACCTCGAGGGCCGCGTCGCGGCGCGCTTCGTCATCGGTCGCGATGGCGCAGTTTCGAACGTCTCGAACGGCGGGTCGGATCTGCCCGACAGCGGCGTGGTGAGCTGCGTGCTCTCGGCCTTTTACGGTCTGAGCTTCCCGCAACCCGAAGGCGGCATCGTCACGGTCGTGTATCCGATCATGCTCGCACCGGGCTGATCTGCGAAGCAGCATGAGCGCCGAGCGGCGCGTGTGGGTCACCGCACGCGCCGTTTGGCTTTTGTGCCTCACACGTGTGCGCGCTTGCGCGAAGCGGCGACTTAGCGTCAAAGGGCGCGAGCGCGCTGCGCGTCCGCCCGTCGTCTGCGCTCCTTCGCTGTCGCTGTGTCCGTCGCTCTTGCTCGCTGCGCCGACGTGCATGAAGCCGTGAGTGAGGCGGGCAGTGCCTCAAAATTCCGAGCGTTTTCGATTACGATGCGGCTTTACTTCGTGGGCTGCGTCCGCCTATGCTCGGTCCCCTTGACGGTCCGGAAATCGCCCCGGATCGAGGCGCGTTCGCCTGAAATCAAGTCGCTTCGAACTCTTGCGCTGGTGCTCGCCCAACCAAGTCGGTTTGCCTCCCGCGCCTCGTGATTCTGGGATTGCGTCACATAGAGGAATGCCCGCGATGACACTCCAAAAGCTCTTGCAGGTCGGTCTTGTTTCCATCGGCTTCACGGTCGCCCTCGGCGGCTGCAGTCGTGATCACATCGAAGCGGTGAACCTCGCCAACGAGGGTGACCAGGCCGTCAAGGTCAACGTCGAGGGGGCGATCCAGAAGTACGAGCAAGCGATCGCGCTCGACCCGACGAACCATCGCATCCTGTGGAAGCTCGCGGTGGCGTACGAGAAGAAGGAAGATTGGGAGAAGATGGCGTCGACGTTGTCGCGCGCCGTTCAGGTCGCGCCCGACTTCGCCAACTACTGGTTCAAGCGTGGTAACGCGCTGATCATGCAGGCGGAGGGCGGCAACCCCGACGCATACGAGCAGGCGAAAGAGCCGCTCAAAGAGTGCATCAAGCGCGACCCGAACCTAGCCGAGTGTTACCACTTGCTCGGTCAAGCCGCTCAGTGGACCAACGACGAGCAGGGCGCGGTCGAGAACTACACCAAGGCCATCGAGCACGACTCGGGTCGTGGCTTCTTCTACCCGCCGCTGGCCGAGCTCTACATCACGTACAAGCTCTTCAAGGAGGCCGAGCAGGTCGCGGCCGCGGGCCTCAATGTGGTGCCGCCGGGGCCGAAGAACAACAGCGCCCTTTACGGCATGTGCATCTTGTCGGCGCAAGCGGCTCAGCTCCGGGGCGACTCGGCGGCGCAGCTCGCGGCCGTCGAGAAGGCCGAGCAATTCGTGGGTGAAGATTCGCATCCGGATGCAGCGTTCAACCTCGGCAGCACCTATGCCGCGATGGAGCCGCCGCAGAAGGAGAAGGCGCTCCGCCTGCTCAACCAGTTCCAAAAGCGGACTTGCCGCAGCGGCAACGCCGCCAAGTGGAAAGAGCAGTGCGAGCAGACGTCCGCGTTGATCCAAAAGCTGGGTCAGTGAGCGGAGGCTCGCGCGCAGCCAGAGAGGCCGCCAGATTGCTGGGGCAACGACTTCTTCGTACTTTCGATGCCCCCCGCCGAGACGCGGGGGAAGGCCCCGGTGAGCTAGTCTCGTCGGGGTGGGGTGGTGTAGGTCGCCCCGCCGTCACTAGGAACGTCAGTCGATGAAACCGAGGCTCGCGTCGCGATTAGGCGACAGCGAGCTTCGCTCTATGTAGTGTCCGAGGCAGCAGCATGGATCTTGAGCAGCGTCTGAAACAGCTTGAAAGTCACCACGACTGGCAGGGGCTCGCCGAAGCACTCGAGCAGGGCCTGGCCGCGGCCCAGGATCAAAGCGTCAAAGCGGAGCTGCATCTGCGGCTCGGGCGTTTGCTGTACGGGCAGTTCCTGCAGGGCGTGCGAGCGCTCAAGCACTTCCAAGATGCGTTCAAGCTGAACCCGGCGCTGCTCGAGGCGCTGGGCGAAGCTCGCAACATCTATTGGGAGCTCGGCAAGCTCAACATGGTGCAGAAGCTGCTCGAGCTGCAGCTGAAGAGCGCGCAAGACGCGGCTACCCGCACGGCGCTGCTGCGGGAGCTGGGTGACGTGCTGTGCGACGCCGGCGACTACGATCGCGCGACCGAAGCCTACGCCAAGGCGCTGCAGGCGGCCGAAGGCACGCCGACCGACGCGGGTGAACGGCTCGCTGACGTGCAAGCCAGCGCTGAGGATTGGCAAGATCGCGTGGGTGAGCTGCTGCGCGCCGCCCACGAGTCTTCGTCCGCGGCAGCCAAGTCGGACGCGTTCATTCGCGCATCGCGCATCGCGCGTCGCTTCGCGCCGACCGAGTTCGAAGGCATCCTGGCGCAGGCGTATGCGGCCGATCCGACCAACGTCAAAGCCGCCGCCATCTACGAAGGGCTGCTGGTCGAGACGTCGCGCACCGAGCAGATCCTCGAGTCGCAGCGCGAGAGCTTGAAGAACGTCAGTGAGCCGCAAGCGAAGGCTGCGCTCGGGTTCGTCTTCGGCGCGCGCTGGGCCGTGCGTCACCAGAACGCCGAAGTCAGCGCTCAGCTCTTCGAGGAAGCGCTGCGGCTCGATCCGTCGCTCGAGCCTGCGTTCACGTTCCTCAAGGATGCCTACGGCGCCAAGGGCGGCGACTACGAGCAGGTGATCCGTCTCGCTGACGAGCTCTCGGATCGCGCGGGCCTCGACGGCCGGGGTGCTTACCTGCTCGCCAACGCGGGCCTGCTGGCTTGGCGCGAGCGCGGTGATTTGATCCGCGCGCGCCGCTTCTTCGAGCGCCTGGCGCGCGTCGACGCCGAGCACCCGGCGCTCACGGCTTTCGAAGCTCAGATCGGTGAGAAGCTGGGTGGTAGCAGCGCGACCCCCGCGCGTGCGTCGGCTCGCCCCGTGGAAGCAGATGCGACGCCGGTGCCCGCCGCGGCCGAGCCCGCGCCCGTCGCGGCGCCTCCGAGCGAGCCGCCTGCGCCGCCGTCGGCGCCTGCTGTCGAAGCGGCCGCGCCCGTGGCGGCGCCCGCGCCCGCCAGCAGCGGCGCGAGCCCGGCGCTGATCGCGGAGCTCAAGGAAAAGCTCGCGCAGCAAGAGAGCGCCAAGCGCTTCCACGACTACGTGAAGACACTGATCGCGCTCGGCGACGCGGTGGGAGATCCGAGCGAGCGCGTGGAGTACTACCTGAAGGCAGCCGACCTGTACGTGAACAAGTTCGCGAATCAGGCGGAGGCGGTGCGCGCCTACGAGAAGGTGCTCGACGTCGACCCGAACAACGGCGACGCCGTTCGCTACCTGCGCGAGATGTACGAGAAGCGCCGCGACTGGGAGAAGCTGATCCAGCTCTCGCGTCGTGAGGCCGAGTCGCTCGACGCCGGCGCAGAGCGCGCCGCCAAGTTCAAGCAGATCGCGCTGCTCGCTACCGAGAAGGTGAAGAAGCCGGAGGTCTGCGTCGACCTTTGGGCGGTCGTGCTCGAGAACGATCCGGAGGATCTCGACGCGCTCAACGCGCTGTCGCAGCTGTACGAGCGCTCGCGCGAGTACGACAAGCTCGCTGACGTACTGCAGAAGCTGGCTGAGGCCACCTACGACACGAACGCGAAGATCGAGCTGCTGAACAAGCTCGGCCAGGTCGCGGGCGATCGCCTCAAGGACGAGGAGCGCGCCGTCGACGCCTACCGGATGCTGCTCACGCTGTCGCCCGACGACCGTCGCGCGCAAGAGCAGCTCAAGAAGCGCTACGTCACGCTGGGTCGCTGGGACGACTTGGAGGTGTTCTACGCCGAGTCCGGCAAGTGGGACGAGTTCATTCGTGTGCTCGAGAGCAACGAAACGCGCGCGACCGACACGGCGCAGCGCATCAGTATGCTGATCAAGATCGCCGAGCTGTGGATGACGCAGAAGGGCAAGGCCGATCGCGCCGCTCGCGCCTACGAGAAGATCCTCACCCTCGATGAGAACAGCCTGCAGGCCGCGGAGCGCCTGATCCCGATCTATGCGAGCTCGAATAACCCGAAGGGGTTGTCCTCGGCGATCGAGGTGAAGCTGAATCACATCGAGGACCCCGGCGAGCGGCTCGGCTTGTTGCGCGAGGTCGCGGGGCTGTACGAAGGCCGCATCAACGACAAGGCCAAGGCCTTCGAGCGTTACCTGGCCGCCTTCCAGATCGCGCCCGGCGACGAGCAGAGCCAGGCAGATATCGAGCGCGCGGCGGCGCAGACCGGCAACTGGGAAGCCGTGATTTCGGCCTACGAGGCGGCGGTGAACGCGGCGGAGGACTCGGGCGATGGCTACACCGAGAGCGCGCTGCGCTTGAAGCTCGGCCGGGTGCTGGTGGACCAGGTGCAGCGCGTCGACGACGCGCTCGCTCAGTACCGCGCCGTGTACGAGAAAGAGCCCGACAACGCTACGGCGCTGCAGGCGCTCGAGTTGCTCTATCGCCACACCGAGCGCTGGAAAGACCTGCTCGACGTGTACGCGAAGAAGCGCGAGCTCGCGGCCGATCCGGGTGAGCGCAAGCACATCTTGTACGAGATCGCCCGCCTGCAAGAGGGCCAGATGGACGACTCCGCGGCCGCCATCGAGACTTACCAAGCGGTGCTCGAAGACGACCCGGCGGACGCGACGGCCCTGGCGGCGCTCGACGCGCTCTACGCCAAGACCAAGGCCTGGGATCGTTACGGCGAGGTGCTGCGCCAGCGCATCGACCTCGAGGGCGACGAGTCCGTGCTCGTCGACCTGAAGTACCGCCTCGCCGGCACGCAGCTCGAGCATCTCGACGACGAGCGCGCTGCCCTCGAGAACTACCGCGAGATCCTGCTCATCAACGGTGATCACGAAGGCGCGCGCCTGGCCCTCGAGGGCATGCTGAAGAAGAAGAGCCTCAAGGCGGACGCCGCGGCCATCCTCGAAGGCATTTATGAAGCGCGTGAAGACTGGGAGAAGCTGATCGCGGCGCTCGAGATCCTCGCCGCCAGTGACTCTCAGATCGAGCGCAAGGTGTCTCTGCTCCGCAAGATCGCCTTCGTGGCCGCGGAGCGCCTGCACGCGCTCGAGCGCGCCCTCGACGCGCAGGCTCGCGCGCTGAAGGAAGATCCGAGCCAGGTCGATTCGCGGCTCGAGCTCGAGCAATTGGCCGAGCAGGCGGGCGCGTGGGATCAGCTGATCGCCATCTACAACGAGGTGGCGGGCGGAGTCAGCGATCCGGATTTGGCGCGCCAGTATTGGATGCGCTTGGCGTCCATCGAAGAGCGGCTGGGCAAGGTCGACGAGGCGGCGAGCAGCTACGAGAAGGTGCTGTCGCTCGACCCCGCGGACGCGGAGGCGCTCCAGGCGATGGACGCGCTCTATCGTCGCACCGGCCACTGGGAGGAGCTGATCGGCGTGTTTCGCAAGCGCATCGAGCTCGCGCAAGACGCCGGTGATCGCGAGCAGATCTACGCGCAGATGGCGCAGGTCTACGAAGAGAAGCTGGGCAAGCCCGACGAAGCCATCGCGGCCTACCGCGAGGTGCTGTCGCTCGATCCGACGAGCCAGGTTGCGCTGTACCAGCTCGATGGCTTGCTCACGCGCAGCGGTTTGTGGACGGAGCTGGCCGAGAACCTCGAGACCCAGCTCGGGCTCGCCGACACCGACGAATCGCAGCTGAGCTTGATGCTGCGTCTCGCGGCGCTGCGCGAGACGCAGATGCAGCAGGTGGAAGCGGCGATCGAGGGATATCGCCAGGTGCTCGACCGCGATCCGACCAACCAGGCCGCGCTGGGCGCGCTGGAGCGGCTTGGGCAGAGCGCCGACCACTCCCTCGCGATCGCGGAGATCTTGGAGCCGCTGTATCGCACTCAAGGCGACTACCAGAAGCTGATCGGCGTCCATGAGGTCCAGGTCGCTCGCGCCGACGACCCGGAGCGCAAGGTCGAGCTGCTCCATCAGATCGCTCAGCTCCACGAGGACGCGGCCGGCGACTTGAACGCATCGTTCGAGACGATGGCGCGCGCGCTCGCCGCCGACCCCACCAGCGACGCGACGCAGGAGGGGCTCGATCGCCTCGCTCGCGCCACCGGTCGCTTCCAGGACTTGGCGCGCGTCTTCGAGCATCTCGCGAGCCAACAGCAGGATCCAGAGGTGGGCTCTCAGCTGTATAGCTCCGCAGCCCGTGTCTACGAGCTGGAGGTGCGCGACGTCGAGCGTGCCATCGAGCTGTATCGCAGGGTGCTCAGCATCGATCCGACCAACCTGGCGGCGGCGGAGTCGCTGCAGGGCCTATTCCAGTCCGCCGAGCGCTACGCGGACATGTCGCTGATCTTGCAGCGGAAGGCCGAGATCCTCGACGACGTCGACGCCCAGAAGGCCGCGCTCTACCAGGCCGCTGCCATCGAGGAAGAGGTGCTGGAGCGGCAGGAGCAGTCCATCGCCGTTTACCTGAAGATCCTCGAGATCGACGGCGAAGATCTGCGCAGCATCGACGCGCTGATCAAGCTCTACCTCGGCTCTTCGCGCTGGGAAGAGCTGCTCTCGGTCTACTCGAAGAAGGCCGATCTCGTCGCGGACCCGGAAGAGAAGAAGCACATCTTCTACCAGGTTGGCGCGGTGTACGAGCGCGAGCTGTCGGACGTGGCTCGCGCCATCGACACCTACCAGAAGGTGCTCGAGCTCGACCCGGACGACCTGACGGCGCTCGGCCGGCTCGACGTGCTGTTCCAAGCCGCGGGCAACTACCAAGAGCTGCTCAGCATCTTGCAGCACGAGGCGGAGCTGACCGCCGATCCGGCGGAGGCGGTGAGCTTTCAGTACCGCATCGCCGAGCTGTACGAGAAGCACCTGAACGACGTCGACCGCGCCGTCGAGCTGTACCGCGAGATCCTCAACGTGCAGTCGGATCACACGCCGACGTTGAACGCGCTCGAGGGCATCAAAGACGGCGGACGGGCGCCGCTAGCGGCCGCCTCCGTGCTCGAGCCCGTCTACGACGCGCTCGGTGACTACCCCCGCTTGATCAGCGTGCTGGAAGTCACGGTGCGCTTCGCCGACGATCCGTTTCAGAAGGTCGAGCTGCTGCACCGTGTTGCTCGACTCTACGAGGAGAACCTGGGCGATCACGCGCGTGCCTTCGACACGTACGCGCGCGCCGTCTCGGCCGACAGTCAGAACGAAGAGTCGCTCGGCTCGCTCGAGCGGCTGGCGATGATGATCGAGCGCTGGCCTTCCGTGGCCCAGCTCTACGACACCGAGCTCGACAAGCTGCACGGCGAGCCCGAGCGCTTCGTCGAGCTAGGCCTGCGCGCCGCTCAGGTCTACGAGGTGCAGCTGGAGAACCTCGAGCACGCCGTGCAGCGCTATCGCCTGGTGCTGGAGAAAGACCCAGAGAATCAGGTCGCGGTACGCTCGCTCGATCGCCTGTTCACGCAGATGGAGCGCTGGGAGGACTTGGCCGAGATCTTGGCTCGCGAGAGCGAGATCGGCCAGAGCCCCGACGAGATTTTGGGCTTCAAGTTCCGCTTGGGTCAGGTTTACCAGACGCGCCTCGGTGATCTCGACAAGGCGATCGCGGCTTACCGCGAGGTGATCAGCGCCGCCCCCGAGCACGAGGACACGCTGCGCGCGCTCGAGGCCCTGTTCGAGTCCGGCACCAAGCAGCTCGAGATCGGCGAGATCTTGGAGCCGCTTTACCAGTCGATGAGCGAGTGGGAAAAGCTGATCCGCGTCCGCGAGGCGGAGCTCGCTCACACTACGGATCCTGCGCTGCGCGTGGTGATGTACCAGCGCATCGCGGAAGACGCGGAGGAGCGCCTGCTCGATCCGGTGCTCGCGTTCAACGTTCACGTGCGCGCGATCAAGGAAGCGCCGCTCGACGAGCGTACCGGCGAAGAGATCGAGCGACTAGCGAGTATGCTCGATGGCGGCTGGGAGCCGCTCGCGAACGCCTACGCCGACGTGCTGTCGATCGACGGCGTCGACGCGACGACGCAAGCGGCTGTCGGTAAGAAGCTGGCGCGCGTCTTCGAGGAAGAGCTCGCCGACGTGGCCAAGGCCGAGGAGACGTACCGCTACGTCTTGACGGTGGAGCCGCGCGAGAAGGACGCGCTCGCCAACCTCGATCGCATCTACAGCTCGCTCGAGCAGTGGCTGGAGCTGGCGGGCGTGCTCGAGCAGCGCGCCGTGGCCGCAGAGGACACCCTCGACAAGGTCGACCTCTACAGCCGCCTGGGTCAGGTTTACGAAGAGCGGCTCGGCCGCCTCGACGACGCCATCCGCGCCCATCGCGTGATCTTCGATACGCTCGCGCCGACGAACGAGGAAGCCATCGCGGCGCTCGGTCGCATCTACGAGCAGGCGGAAGCTTGGCAAGAGCTGAACACCGTCTACCAGCGCGAGCTGGAGACCGCGGCCGGTGACGTACAAGAGGCCGAGATTCGCGCGAAAATCGCGCACCTAGCCGCAAATCGGCTCGGTGACGTCGAGGGCGCCATCGAGGGCTGGAAGCGCGTGCTCGATCTGCGCGGGGAGGATCCGGAGGCGCTGCGCGCGCTCGCCGAGCTCTACGAGCAGCAGGGCAAGTGGGCCGAGCTGGCCGACGTGCTCGACCGGCACTTCGACATCGCCGAAGGCGACGAGGACCGCGTGTTCGCGCTCACCAAGCGCGCGCGCCTGTTCGCGGAGCGACTGAACCGCGACGACGAAGCGCTCGAGACTTGGCAGCGCGTGCTCGACATCGATTTTTCGAACGTCACGGCTCTGCGCGCCATCGCGAACGTGTGGCGCACTCGCCAAGACCCGCAAGAGCTGGTCTCGGCGCTGCACGCCACCATCGACCGCGCCGCCGCGCTGCTCGAGGCCGAAGAGCTGAAGGGCATCTACCGCGAGCTGGGCAAGACGTACGGCTCGCAGCTCTCGCAGCCGTACGACGCGGCCGAGGCGTGGCGCAAGCTGCTCGAGGTCGACCCCGGCGACTTCGAGGCCATGGCCGAGCTCGAGGCGATCTATCGCGCCGAGGAGCGCGCGGCCGACGTCGTCGGCGTGAAGATGCAGCGCGCCGAGGCCTTGGAGGAGCCGACGGAGAAGATCCGCGAGCTGCTCGAGGTCACCGAGATCTGGAAGAAGGAGCTCAACGACTACGACGCGGCGACGCCGGCCTTCGAACGGGTGCTCGCCATCGATCCGGCCCATCAAGAGGCGTTCGACGCGCTCGAGCGCCTGCACAACGCGGCTGGACGCTGGGAGACGCTGATCGAGCTGTACTTGAACCGGCTGGAGACGCGCGAGACGGTGAGCGAGCGCAACGACCTTTTGCGCCGTATCGCCCACGTCTTCGAGGACAACATCGGCGACAAGAACCAGGCGTTCGACGCCTTGGTCAACGCTTTCAGCGAAGACTTCGGCGACGACGAGACGGCTCGCTACCTCGAGCGCATGGCGCAAGCCACCAACCGCTGGGGCGAGCTGATCAACACCGCGAACTCGTGGTTGCCGGAGCAAACCGACAGCAAGACCAAGATCCAGCTCTGCCTGCGCCTCGGTAAGTGGTACGGCGAGGACCTCGGTCATTTCGAGTACGCTCAGCCGTACTACGCGCAGATCGTCGCGCTCGACCCGAACAACGTTCAGGTCTTGCGCCAGATGGCGGCGATTCACCGCAAAGGCGCGGCCTGGCAGAAGGTGGGCGAGACGCTGCAGCGCGCGCTCGACGTGGCCGTCGCGAACGAAGACCGCAAGGCGATCTTGTTCGATCTGGGCGAGCTGCTCCACAAGCACATGAACCAGCACGACCAGGGCCTGGCCTACTACCGGCGCTCGCTCGAGGTCGACCCGCACTACATTCCCGCCCTCGGCGCCCTCGAGCAGGTCTACGACGAGAGCAAGAACTACCCCGAGCTGGTCAAGATCCTGACCAGCAAGGTGGCGGGCTTGAACCAGCCCGAAGAGATCGCGGCGACCAAGCTGCGCATGGCCGCCATCTACGAGCAGCAGCTCGGGGATTTCGAGCGGTCGGGCAAGGTCTACCGTGAGGTGCTGGAGCTCGACGGCACGAGCATCGTGGCGCTGCGCGGGCTCGAGCGCATCTACCAAGCCGTCCAAGATTGGCCGGATTTGGTGCAAATCCTCGAGCGTCAGCTGGACGTGGTCGAGACGGAGCGCGAGCGCGTGGAGGTGCTGCTCAAGATCGCGCAGCACCAAGAAGAGCACTTCCTCAAGTTCGACATCGCGGCGCAGCGCTACGAGCAAGCGCTCGAGATCTCGCCCGCGGAAGAGCGCGCCTACCTCGGGCTCGAGCGTTGCTACCGTCGTCTGAAGCAGTGGCTGGACCTGATCAACGCTTACGAGCGGCACATCAGCGAAGCCGCCGGCACCGCCACCAAGGTCGAGCTCTACGGGGCGATCGCTCAGGTGTACGCGGAGGAGGTCGCCGACGTCGACCGCGCCATCGACGCTTACCGCAACATCGTCGACCTCGACGACACCAACGTGCCGGCGCTCGAAGCGCTGAGCAAGCTGTACGAGAAGCAGGGCGACGCCGCGCAGGCCATCGAGTCGATGACGCGCGTGGCGGACCTGACGAGCGACGGTGCGCAGCGCGTCGAGATGTACTACCGCATCGGTAGGTCTCTCGAGGACAAGCTCGGCGATCGGGGTCAGGCGCAAGAGCGCTTCGAGATGGCGCTCGATCTGGAGCCCGCGCATTTGCCCACGTTGGCGGCGCTCCGCACCATCGCCATCGACGAGCAGGATTGGGACCGGGCTGCTCGCTACCTCGATCAGGAACAGTCGAACACTCAGGCACCGCGCGCGCGCGCCAAGCTCCTCGTCGAGCTCGGTAAGCTGCGCGACGAGATGCTGAACGAGCACGAGCTGGCGGTGCAGGCCTACGAGCTTGCCATCCAGTGCGACGCCGACAGCGAAGAGGCGGCGCTACCGCTGGTGGAGGAGTACATCCGCACCGAGCAGTGGCAGCAAGCAGAGCCGCTGGCGGAGCTGCTCGTTCGCAAGAGCAAGAACCGCGAGCGCGGCGAGCAGCACACCTTCTACAAGCTGCTCGGCAAGGTTCACTCCGCGCTGGGTAACAACGAGAAGGCGCTCAAGGCCTATACGACGGCGAACCAGCTCGATCTCACCGATCAAGAGACGATCCGCGGCATCGCGGACGTGGCCTTCCGGCTCCAGGATTGGCCGAGCGCGCTCACCAACTACCAGAAGGTGCTCACCGCGCTCGACGAGTCCGACATCGAGAATCGCACCGACGTTTACTACCGCTTGGGCTGCATCAAGCGTGAGCAGGGCCAGGCCAAGCAGGCGATCAACAACTTCGAGAAGGCGCTCGGCCTGAACGGCGAGCACCGCCCGACCCTCGAAGCGCTGGTGGATGTTTACGCGAAGAGCAACGACTTCAAGCAGGTCGCCGCTTACAAGCGCCAGATCCTCGACAGCGTGTTCGACGGCGAAGAGCGCTTCAAGGTGCTGGTCGAGATCGGTGACATCTGGGCCGAGCGCGAGAAGAACCCGCACAAGGCGATTGAAGCGCTCGAAGAGGCTCGCGATCTGAAGCCCGTCGACCACGTGCTCTTGCACAAGCTGCTGCAGCTGTACCAGCAGGCGGCCGATTGGCAGAAGATGGTCGACACGCTGGCGTCGATCGCCGACATGGAGACCAAGCCGGAGATCAAGAGCCGCTACGTCTTCACCCAAGCCCAGATCTACCGCGACAAGATCGAGGACAGCGACCGCGCCGTCGAGCTGTTCAACGACGCGCTCGACCTGAACCCGAGCTATCTCGAGTCTTTCGAGCGCATCAACAAGATCCTGACGCAGCAGAAGAACTGGAAGCAGCTCGAGCGCTCGTACCGCAAGATGCTCCACCGCATCGCGGGCAAGGGCAACGCGGACCTCGAGTTCACGCTGTGGCACCAGCTCGGTCTGATCTACCGCGACCGCCTGCAGAGCACCGAGTCCGCGGTCGAAGCCTTCAAGATGGCTTCGACGGTCAAGGCCGGCGAGGTCACGGTGCACCAGATCTTGGCCGAGCTCTACGAGGTGAGCGAGCGCTGGGACGAGGCCATCGACGAGCAGCGCGTGATCTTGGACGCGGATCCGCTCAAGATCGACGCCTACCGCGCGCTCTATCGCTTGTACCTGCACAAACAGTCGTACGACGAAGCCTGGTGCTTGGCGGCAGCGATGTCGTTCTTGCGCAAGGCGGACGAAGAAGAGAAGCGCTTCTTCGAGGACTACCGCCCGCAAGGCATGCTGGCGGTCAAGGGACGCCTGTCGAACGACCACTGGGTCAAGTACGTGTTCCACGCGGACGAGAACCTGTACGTCTCCAAGATCTTCGAGTTCATCGCCCCCGCGGCGCTACAGGCGAAGATCGCGCAGCTACAGGGGCAGGGGAAGCTCCCCGTCCTCGACAAGCGCTTCAAGCAAGACCCCGCGACGTCCACCGTGACGTTCGCCAAGACGTTCGGCTGGGCGGCGCAGGTGCTCGGAGTCCAAGGTCCCGACCTTTACGTCCGCAACGACGTGCCGGGGGCGATCGTGGCCGTGCCGTCGATTCCGCCGGCGTCGGTGGCGGGCCAAACCGTGCTCACCGGCTTCCAGCCGCAGGAGCTGACCTTCATGTGCGGTAAGCACCTCGCTTCTTACCGCGGCGAGCACTACATCCGTACGCTGTTCCCGACGCAGGCCGAGCTCACCATCATGCTCTACGCGGGCGTCATGATCGCAGCTCCGCAGACGCCGCTACCGCAAGACATGCTGGCTCAGATCCGCGCTACGGCGCAGGAGCTCAGCAAGTACATGCAGCCAGTGCAGCTCGAAGGGCTGCGCATGGTCGTCAAGCGGTTCATCGACGAGGGAGCGAAGGTCAACATCAAGCGCTGGAATCAGGCGGTGGAGCTCACGGCGTGCCGCGCCGGTTTGATCGTCTCCGGCGACCTGGAAATCGCCAAGAAGATCATCGGTGCCGAGCAGCAGCTACCCGGCGATCTGTCGGCTGCCGACAAGATGAAGGAGCTGCTGCTGTATTTCGTGGGCGAGCAGTACACGCAAGTGCGGCGCGCCCTCGGCATCCAAGTCGCAGCGGGTTAGTGGCAAGGCGGCCGGCGTCCTCCCGACCAGAGGACGCCGGGCCAGGCCAGGCGCGCGGCGCGGTAGCTGGCTACGGCGCGGTAGCTGGTTCGCGGCGCGGTAACTGGCTACGGTGCGGTAGCTGGTTCGCGGCGCGGTAGCTGGCTACGGTGCGGTACTGTACTGGCTAGCGGCCCGGTAGATCGAGCAGGATGCGGAGGCCGGCGGAGAGCTCGGTGTTGACGCGCACGTTGCCGGCGGCGGCAGGGCGTGACGAGTAGGAGCTGAGCGCGACGCTGCCGTACGGCCCGAGGCCGAAGCCGGACAGCACGTAGTAGTCGGCGCCAAGCTCGAGCCGGAGCCACTCCACGCCGGAGTACTTTTGCTTCACGCGGAGGTCGTCGACGAAGCTGACCTGGCGGTAGCCGGCCGCAGCCGTCAGCCAAGGAGCGAAGCGCAGGCCCTGCGACAGGTGGTAGCGAACGAACGGACCGACGGCGAACGCGCGCCCCGCGCAGTCGGCGCAGCGACTGCCGTCTGAATAACGAGCGTAGCTGCCCCACGCGCCGACGGAGATGACGCGACTCAAGCCGAAGCCGGCGTCCGCTCGAAACCCCAAGCCGGCACCGAACGCGCGGCGCGCCTTGGTTTCACTGTCGAGGCGGCCGAGGGACCACACGGGACCGACGGCGGCGCCGACCAGCACGTGCTTGCCGAGCAGATCCTGGGCGCGGGGCACGAGCTGAGTCGGTGCTTCCTCGTCCTTGATGAGCGTCATTCCGGGAGGCGCCGCGTGTTCGACGCGGCCTTCAGCGGCGCTCGCTTCGGCAGGTGCTTCGGCGGCGGCCAGGTTGGGCCGCAGGAGCGCGGAAGCGACGGCCACCACAGCGACGGCCAGCAAGGCGGGTTTCATGGCAGGGCCCTCTTACCACGCTTTTTGGCTAGCAACTGCCGCCGCACTTCGCCCGATGAAGGGCCAAGGCCACCATGATGGAGCACCAAGACAGCGAGCCAACGCTAGAGCTGCGTTCACGCCGAGAAATCGGACCCTACTTCGTAGAAGTGGGCTCGGGGGAGGGTGATAGCGAGCCGTTCGAGCTGCGACCGGGTCAGAGCGTACGACTGGGCAGCGGGCCAAACGCGGGCATTCGCTTGCACGATCGCACGGTGAGCGGCTCTCATTGCGAGCTCAGCGCGGGCGAGCACGGCGTCGAGGTGATCGATTTGGGCTCGAAGAACGGGGTGTTCGTTGGAGGCGCGCGGGTGGCACGCGCTCGGCTCGAGCCGGCCGCGGCCACCTTCGTGATTGGCCGCTCGACGGTCACGGTCCGCGCCGCTCGCGGCGGCACGCCCCCGAGCTCGAGCACGCTACCGGGCATCATCGGCAGCTCCGAGCCCATGCGGCGCGTCGCGGAGGAGGTACGGCGTCACGCAGGAACGCGCGCGCCGATCCTCGTTCAGGGTGAGTCAGGTACGGGCAAAGACTTGATCGCGCGCGCCGTACACACGCTCGGCCGTCCGGAGGGGCCGTACGTGCCGCTGAACGTCGGCGCGATCGCCGAGACGCTGGCGGATTCGGAGCTGTTCGGGCACCGGCGCGGCGCCTTCACGGGCGCGGTGATGCACCGCCTCGGTGCGTTCGAGCAAGCGCACCGGGGCACGCTGTTTCTCGATGAGGTCGCTGAGCTCTCGCACGGCGTCCAGGTGCGGCTGCTGCGGGTGGTGGAAGACGGCGCGGTGCGCCCGCTCGGCGCGCACGGTTCGACGACGGTCGACGTACGCATCGTCTCGGCTTCCTGGGCCGCGCTGCCGTTGTGCGTCGAGCAAGGCAAATTCAGGAACGATTTGTACCATCGCCTGTCGACGGTGACGCTGCGCCTCCCGCCTTTGCGCGAGCGCCGCACCGATATTCCGGCGCTCGCGCGTGTGCTGCTACGTCGCTTGGAGCCTGAGCTCGGCGGCAAGGAGCTGCGTAGCGACGCCCTCGCCACGCTGGTAGCGCACGATTGGCCAGGTAACGTGCGCGAGCTCTCGAGCGTCCTTTACCGCGCTGCGGCGCTGGCGACCGGACCCGAGATCATGGCGCAGCACCTCGCGCTCAGCGTGCGCTCCGTCGGGCCGCGCCGCGTGCGCGACGTGCGACAGTTCGACGCCGAAGCGCTGCTTGCCAGCCACGAAGGCAACGTGAGCGCCGCCGCCCGCGCCGCGCGCATGCCCCGCACGACGTTTCGCGCGCTGCTCGGCAAGAGTGAGCTCGGTCAGCCCTCGAAGCGCGCTCTGCGCTGAAGCTCAGAACGAGCCGGAGACCAAGCCACCCGCGAAGCCCGGCTGATACATGGGCAGCACGACGATGCGCGGCCCGCGCGCGGCCTGCTGCGCCGGCTCTTCGCCGTCTACCAGGTAGTAAACGATGGTGCCGACGGCGGCCGCGCCAGCGACCGCGAAGCTTACGATCGCCAGCTTCTTGAAGGTGTCGCCCGACTTCACGTTGTCGGTGTACTTGTTGCAGTTGTCGACGTATTGCCGTGCGCGATCTTTGCGATCGGCGTCGGTGACATCGGGGCGCTGCGTGCCCCAGCGCGCGGACGTGCTGAGCCAGGCTTCCGGGTTGAGGCAAGCGCCTTGACCCGTGGTCTTTCCGTCGGTGTTCACGGCCTTGTCTGCGATTTGCTCGGCAACGCTGTCGGCCGCGTTGTAAGCCGAGGCGGAGCCGAGCGCGAAAGCCCCGCCGCCGATCAAGCCGACGCCGGTGAGCCCGACGCCGATCATCGCACCGGGCGTGCTCGTGAGCCACGGCACGAAAGCTTGGCGCTGGGTGGCGGGCCCCTTGGCTTCGCGGGCGGGAGCCTCTGCGTCGCCCTCGGTCGGGCTGCTGCCGGTGCCGGGACGCGGCTTCGGGGGCGCGGCGAGCTTCAAGCCGACGCTCGTGGTCTGCCCGGCTACGACGTTGACCTGAGTCGTCGCGGTGTTGCCGTCCTTGCGCGCTTGTAGCTCGTGCGCTCCGGGCGCGAGGTAGATGGAGCCAGGCAACGGCACCTGCCCCTCGAGATCACCATCCACGTAGATCTCGGCGCCTGTCGCGTCGACCTCGAGCAACACCTCGGCGACGAGCGCTTTGGCCGCGGTCAAGCCGGTTTCGGCGCCTTGACGCTCGGCCTCCGTCGCCTCCTTGTGCTCGCGCAAGTACTGCGAAAAATGCTTGGCCGCGTCGGCCTCGTGTCCGGAGCGAAGCTCACTTTGGGCTAGGTTGAGCAGCACCGCGGGGTGCTTCTTCAGCGCGTAGGCCTGCAAGAAAGCGACGCGCGCCTTGGCAAAATCCTTCTTGTCGAAGTAGCCAACGCCCTCTTTGAAGCGTTCGCGCGCCATCGTCAGCGTGACATCGTCTTGCGCGTAGGTGGGCGCGGGCGCCAACAGCAGCGCGCCGAGCAGGGCAGCCGCGGTACCCAGCTGCGTCAGACGGAGAGTGGCGTTTCTTCGCATGCACCAGGCCTTAGCTGTGCCGCTCGCGCCGAGAGGATCCAGGCGCGTCGAGCGCGTCGACAAGGAATCTCACTACTACGAAAGAGTAAACGGATGGAAACGCCGTGCTCAAAACGGCGTCTCACGCACGATCACGCCTTTAGCCGGCTTCGCCGTCGCTGGACCCTCGGCCGGCGCGCTCGCGCGGGCTTCCGTCTTCGATTCGGCGCGTGTCGCTGATTTTTTCGAAGCAGGCGCGACCGCGGTCTTCTTGAGCGCCGGCCGTGGCTTCCTGATAGCTACGGGCGCGGGCGCCGTCGCGCTAGATGGTGGTTGCGCGCTGGGCTCGGCTGCGGTGCTCACGGATGCGGCTTCGCTGGTTGGCGGGGTCGGCGTAGCGGCTTCGGCTGCGCGCGGTGCGGCTTCTGGCGCGCGTGCAGGCGCAACCTCCGTGGGCTGCGCGGTCGTCGCCCGCTCGACACCCCCGCCGAGCTTGATAGCGGCCAGCGCGGCGGCGCCGAGCAGCACGGCGCCGGCAAGCATGAGCGGCAACTTGCTGCTGCGCTTGCGCAGGGGCGGGTAAGTGTCGTCGAGGACGCTGCTCGCCACCGCCGCCGGGGTGCTCGCCACCGCCGCCGGGCTGCTCGGCGCGGGAGCGGGCGCGACAGGACTGGCCGCCGCGATGGGCGCGCTGCGCGTTTGGGCGGGCAGCGTCTGGGCGGTGCGGGCGCGATCGAGCTTCGGCGCTTCCGTGGGCACCGCGTCACTGATGACGACGGCGGGCGTGGACGGGTCGTCTTTAGGGATGTACGGCTTCGACGGCGTCGTGAGGCCGATGGCCACGGCGCTGGCATCGGGCGAGCTGGTCGGCGCGGGCGGAGCCACCGAAGGCGCGACTGCCGTCACTTCGGGCGCGACTGCCGCCGCTTCGGGCGCGACGAGCGGAGCGGGGGGCGGTGGGGGCGCGGCACCTTTTGGGGGGCTCGCCACCGCCACCGCCACCGCCACGGGCGGCGCAGGAGCGGTCGGCACTTCGCTCGCGACGAGGCGCGGAGCCGCGGCTACTGCCGTCGGCGCGGCAACGGGCGGCGGGGCGGGGGCAGGGGGCGGCCGGGACGTCGGGCCCACGACGATCGGCGCGATACCGAGCAGCGTCACCTTGGGCTTGTGGGCACTCGGCGCAGGCGCCTGGGCGACTGGCTGGGTCGGCGGGTCGAGCGTCGGCGGCTCTGGTTCGTCCCAAGACGCGGTGAAGCGCTCCGAGAGGCGGTCAGCCTCGATTTCGGAGAGCGGCGCGGCCGAGGGGCGGTCGGGGTCCGGCATGGGGCGCTTTCTTTCCAGTCAGGCTAGCATCGGCGCTCGTGCCTGGGCAACGCAGCCAGCTGAAAAGATTGGTGCTTTGGGCGGCGCTTTGCCCGCTCTTGGCCGCGATCGCCTGCAAACGCCCCGCCGAGCCGAGCGACGCGGGGCCCGCCACCAGCTCCAGCGCCCCCGCAAGCTGGGCCGACGAAGCGCTGGGGCCTCGCCTGGAAGCGGTCGCGCGCGCCGATGCTCTGGCCGTTCAGGGCAGCAAATCCGACGGTCCCGAGGCGCTGGCTCGGCTCGAGCACGCCGCGACGATTCGCACGCGACTCTACCGCCGGGAGCGCCGCGCCGCGGACGCGCTCGAGGCGCAAGAGCTGTGGAAGAAGCTCGCGCGCGCGGGCGGGCCGCGCCGCTGCGACGCCGAGCGTCATCGCATCGAGCTCGCGGGCGAGCTGAGCGGTGACGCCGCGGCGACCTACCGTGAGCTGCACGCTCTGCTCGCGCAAGGCGACGGCGCGTGCGCTGACCGCGTGCGCGCGGCGCTGTCGCTGCTCGAGGCATTTCGACCTGACGAGAGCGTGCTGCGAGCGAGCTCCGGCGCCAGCGCGGCTGCGAGCGCGGCGCCGCGCGCCACGACCAGCGCGACCGCACCCAGCGGGGCCGTGCAGAGCGCGACGCTCACGCACATCGACCACTACTCCGCGAAGGATGCGGCGCGCGTGGTGGTGTTCGTCTCCAAGCCCGTGCGCTTCGAGGTCGGCTCGCTCGCTGCCGAAGCTGGTCGCGGCGCTCGCCTGTACGTCGATCTCCAAGGCGCTCACTACGCGGGGAAGAGCCGTCTCGACGCGCAGGGACTGCTCGAGCGCGTACGAGCCGTCGACGGGCCGCGTGGTACGCGCGTGGTGCTGGATCTGGCGCAGGCCGCCGAGCATCGCGTGTTTTACGTGCCGGAGCCGTTTCGGCTGATCATCGACGTGGCGAGGCCCGATGCTGCCAGCAAGCCGTCGCGGAACGTTCGGCGCGTGGTGCTGGATCCGGGGCATGGCGGGCACGACCCGGGCGCCGTCGGGCCCAGCGGGCTCCGCGAAAAAGACGTCGCGCTCGACATCGCCCACCGCGCCGCTCCCCTGATCGCGCGCGAGCTCGGCATCTCTACGCTGCTCACCCGCGACACGGACGTGTTCGTTCCGCTCGAGGAGCGCACCGCACGCGCCAACGCGTTCGGCGCCGACCTGTTCATTTCGATACACTGCAACGCTACCGAGCGCGGCAGCAGCAGCGGCGTCATGACGTTCGTGCTCGACGAGTCGAAAGATCAGCTGGCGTCGCGCATCGCCGCCCTCGAGAACTCGGCCTCTGCCGAGGCTACGAGCGAGCTGGCGCAGAGCTTGAGCCGCTCCGCGGATCGCGCGAGCGACGCGCGCTCGAGCGAATTCGCGAGCTTGCTCCAGCGCGCGGCGATGGCTTCGCTGGCGCCGAGCTACCCCGACGTCCCCGACGGCGGCGTGAAGCGAGCGGGCTTCTACGTCCTCGCCGGCGCGCGCATGCCGGCAGTGCTCTTCGAAACGTCGTTCATCTCCAGCGCGCGCGACGAGACGCGCTTCAACACGGGTGACTTCCGTCAAAAGCTCGCCGACGCGATCGTGAACGCCGTGCGCGCGTACAAGGAAGGGCGAGGCGCCCCGCGCGGGCCCGAATAGCCCCGAACAGCCGATGGGGCGTGTCCCTGAATGGGGCCCGTCTGGTGGGGAGGACGAGCCACCTCAGCCGCACCCGGTCGACTCCGGAGCCGGGATGGCGGCCCTGGCTCGCTCCGGCCGCGCCGGATCGGCTCAGGCTGAGCGCATTCCGTCCACGGTGAAGTCCCGGTTGACGGGGCTTGCTGACGTACTTATGGTCTTGGGCCATTTCGGCGGTGAATCGAAAGGCAGTGAGGTTCCCATGCGGGACAAAGAACAGCAGATGAGCAAGGCCCAGCTGAAGAAATTCAAGGACATGCTGGAGGCCAAGCGGCAGGAAATCATCAAGAGAGCGCAGCAAACGCTGGACGAGGACATGACCCTCGACGCCAACGATCTGCCCGATGAGATGGATCTCGCCTCGAGCGAGTACCTGCAGTCGTTCACCTTTCGCCTGCGCGGCCGCGAAAAGGTCTTCCTCGACAAAATCCAGAAGGCGCTCGAAAAGATCGACAACGGCAGCTTTGGCACCTGTGACGACTGCGGAGAGAAGATCTCCATCAAGCGTCTCGAGGCACGCCCGGAGACCACGCTCTGTATCCGCTGCAAAGAGGATCAAGAGCGCGTCGAAAAAGACTTCACGTAGTCGCCGCTTCGCGCGGCACGACAGAGGCGCTCTCGGGATCCGGGGGCGCCTTTGATTTTGGTGCGATGGCGCTCGCGTCTGCCTCGCAGCGCGTCGGCGCTCGAGCGCCGGGCGCCTCCGCTGCCGCGACGACCTTGCCCGCTCGCCTCAACGACGGACGGACTTGGCCTTCGGTTTTGCCGCCGGCGCAGCCGCTTTCGGGGCCGCTGCCTTGGACGCGACTGCCTTGGGCGCGACAGCGTTGGGCGCCACCGCCTTTGGCTTCTCGCCGGAGGGGCTCTTGGCGCGGGGCTTGGCGAGGCCGGCATGCTGGTCGAGCGTCGCTTTCAGGAACCGCCCCGTGTGGCTGTCCGGGTGCTGCGCGACGTCTTCGGGCGTGCCTTCCGCCACGATGTAGCCGCCTTGCTCGCCGCCTTCGGGCCCCATGTCCACGACCCAGTCGGAGCAAGCGATGAGGTCGGTGTTGTGCTCGATGAGCAGCACCGTGTTCCCCGCGTCGCGCAGGCCGAGCAGCGCGTGCGTCAGTAGCTCGATGTCCGAGAAGTGCAGGCCGGTGGTGGGCTCGTCGAGCACGTAGAGCGTGCGCCCGGTCGCCTTGCGGCTGAGCTCCGTCGCCAACTTCACGCGCTGCGCTTCGCCGCCCGAGAGCGTGGTGGCAGGCTGACCGAGCTGGATGTAGCCGAGGCCGACCTGCCGCAGCGCCACCAGCTTCTGGGCGATGCGCGGGATCGACTCGAGCAGGTCGGAGGCTTCGTCGACGGTGAGGTCGAGCGCGTCGGCGATGCTGAGCCCCCGGAACTTCACCTCGAGCGTCTCACGGTTGTAGCGCTTGCCGCCGCAGGCGTCGCAGGTCACGTAAACGTCCGGCAAGAAGTGCATCTCGACGCGCAAGACGCCGTCGCCCTGGCACGCTTCGCAGCGTCCACCTTTGACGTTGAACGAGAAGCGGCCAGGTTTGTAGCCGCGCGCGCGCGCGTCGGGCAAGCCGGCGTACAGCTCGCGCAGGTGGGTGAAGATGCCGGTGTAGGTGGCCGGGTTCGAGCGAGGCGTGCGGCCGATCGGCGCTTGGTCGATGCTGATGACCTTGTCGATGTGCTCGAGGCCTTCGATGCGATCGCATGAGCCGACCAAGCCCGTCGCGCCGTACAGCTGGGCGCGCACCGCGCTCAGCAGCGTATCGACGATCAAGCTGCTCTTTCCGGAGCCGCTCACGCCCGTGACGGCGACGATCACCCCCAGCGGCACGGACAACGTGACGTTCTTCAGGTTGTGGGCGCGCGCGCCGACGACGCGCAACGTCGCCCCGCCGAGCGGCTTGCGTGTGGTCGGGATCGGTAAGCGTTTGGCGCCCGACAGGTAGGGCCCCGTCACCGAATTTTCGTCGGTCATCAGCGCCTCGGGCGTGCCCTCGGCGACGATGCGCCCGCCGAGGGCGCCCGCGCCTGGTCCCATGTCGAGCACGTGATCCGCGGCCAAGATCGCCTCGCGGTCGTGCTCCACGACGAGCACGCTGTTGCCCTTCACGACCAGGCGCCGTAAGGCCTCGAGCAGGCGCTCGTTGTCGCGCGCGTGCAGGCCTATGCTGGGCTCGTCGAGCACGTACAGCACGCCCACCAGCGACGCGCCGATTTGCGTCGCCAAGCGAATGCGCTGGCCCTCTCCACCCGAGAGGGTATGCGTCGCGCGATCGAGCGCCAAGTAGTCGAGCCCGACGTCGATCAAGAAGCCCAGCCGCTCCGTCACGGCTCTGATCAGGGGCACGGCGATGGCGGCGTCGCGCGGGGAGAGCCCGCCGTCTTTCGAGAACGCCAGCAAGAACTCGCGCAGCGCGCGTAGCGGCAGCTGGCACAGCTCGGCGATGGTCTTGCCCGCGAGCTGTACCGCCAGCGCTTCCGGGCGCAGCCGGACCCCCGCGCACGCCTCGCAAATCTGGGTGACGATGAAGCGCCCCAAGTCTTCGGAGCGGACGGCGCCTTCGTCGGCGTCTGACTCCGAGTCTTCTCCCTCGCTCAAGCCGTCGGACTCGAGCATGCGCGACAGGCGAGGCACGATGCCTTCGTAGCTTTGCGCCTGCCCGCGGCCGCGCTTCGGCTTGAGGCTGCCGCCGTGCAAGATCGCTTCGCGCGCCGGCTCCGGCAGGTCGCCCCAGGCAACGTCCGGATCCACACCCAAGACGTCGACGACGCGCGCCACCTCCGTCGCCGTCGCGACCGAGCCGCGCCGCCCGAACGCGGCGACGGCACCTTCGCGCAGCGAGCGCGTCGCGTCGGGCACCACCCGGCTCTCGTCGATGGCCGAGCGCACGCCCAAGCCGTCGCAGGTGGGGCAGGCGCCGTGCGGGCTGTTGAAGGAGAACAAGCGCGGCTCGAGCGGGGGCAGGGTGATGCCGTACTCCCAGCTGACGAGCCGTTCGCTGCGCACGAGCGGCTCGCTGCCATCACCGGCGTCGATGAGCAGCGTGCCGTCGCCCAGCTTGAGCGCCAGCTCGACCGAGTCGGTGATGCGCCCCTTGGCGCTGTCTTTGACGACGATGCGGTCGACGACCACGTCCAAATCGTGCGGCGTGGCCGGATCGAGCGCGATCTCGTCGGCCAAATCGGTGTTCTGCCCGTCCACCCGCGCGCGCACGAAGCCGTCGCGACGCAGCCGCTCGAGCTCGGCGAGGAGATCGCTCTGGCGAGCGCGCGCGATCGGCGACAGCAGCGACAAGCGTGAGCCTTCGCCGCGCCCCAAGATCTCGTCGACGATCTCTTGCACGGTGTAGGCGCGGAGCACCTTGCCCGACTTGGGGCAATGCGGCACACCGATGCGCGCGTACAGCAAGCGCAGGTAGTCGGCGATTTCAGTGACGGTGCCGACGGTGGAGCGGGGACTCTTGCCGAGACCCTTCTGCTCGATGGCGATAGCGGGGCTGAGCCCCTCGATGCTCTCGACGCGGGGTTTGGGCAGCTGGTCGAGGAACTGCCGCGCGTAAGCCGACAGGGACTCGACGTAGCGGCGCTGACCCTCGGCGTAGATGGTGTCGAAGGCCAGAGATGACTTGCCCGACCCGCTCGGCCCGGTGATGACGACGAGCTGGTTGCGAGGCAAGTCGCAGCTCACGCTCTTCAGGTTGTGTTGGGTGGCGCTGCGGACGACCAGACGTTCCATTGCCGGAACGGCTAGATGTAACACACGCCCGTCGGCCGGTCCCGACGACGATTTTCGGCTTTTCCCGTATTCCGGCCCTCGCCCCGCGCCCCATCCGGCTGCCATTGCTACGCCCCGGGGCTTCCACTAGGCTGCCGCCGCCGTGAGGCAAAGGGCCCATAGCTCAATCGGTCAGAGCCCCCGGCTCATAACCGGGCTGTTCCTGGTTCGAACCCAGGTGGGCCCACTGGCCGTCGCGGCGCGCAGCAGGTAAGGCTAGAGCTAGTCGAGGAGCCGACACTTAACGTGAGCATTCAGTCCCAGATCGACGCACTTGAGAAACTGTCCGAGCTCGACGCCGAGCTGAAAGAGCTAGGCGACGTCCTGCGCAAGGAACGAGGAGAGCTCGACACCAAGCGTACGCGCTTGGCCGACCTGATCGAGCGCCTGAGCCGCGGCAAGACCAGCATCGAAGAAATGGAGCGCGCGCGCGGCGATCTCATGGGCGAGCTCCGCCAGATGGCGATTCAGATCGAGCGCTCTCGCGAGAAGCTACCGCGCTGTCGAACCGAGCGCGAAGCGAACGCGGCCCAGCGTGAGCTGGAAGAGCTGCGCAAGCTGCATCGCGATCGCGAGATCGAGATCGAGAAGCTCGACGCCCTGATCGACCAGGGGCGCGCCGACGTCACCGCCGTGCTCGGTGAGCACGACAAGCTCGACGCCGAGCTCACCGAAATCGAGGACGCCGCGACCGGCCGCATCGCGGAGGCGCAGGTCAAGTTCGACGAGCGCTCGAGCGCGCGGGAGGCCTTGGTCAAGGCGGTGCCGCCGCAGCTCTACCGCCGGTACGAGCTGGTGCGGAGCCGTCGCGGCACTGCGCTCGCGTACACCCACACCGGCATCTGCAGCGCCTGCAACATGCACCTGCAGCCGATGCTGTTTCAGAAGCTCAAGCGCGGTGAGGCCATCGAGCAGTGTCCCAGCTGCAACCGCCTCATCTACTTCCGCGCCGTGGTCGCGGCTAGCGCCAGCGAGTCGAGCGACGCGTGAAGGCGTGCCCGCTCTGCGGCCGACTCTACCCCGATGACGCCGGGTTCTGCCCGGTAGATGGCGCTCAGCTCAGCAGCGCGACCCAGGTGCCCGTCTTGGCCGACGACCAAGACTCGCGGATTGGCCAGCTGCTCTGCAATCGCTACCAAGTGCGGCGCGTGGTGGCCGACGGCGGCATGGGCCGCGTCTACGAGGCGCTCGACATGCAGATGCGCCGCAACGTCGCGCTCAAGGTGCTGCACCCGGACGTCGCGGGCGACCAGGTGGCGGTCGAGCGCTTCAAGCGTGAGTTCGAGGTCAGCCAGCTCCTGCCCCACGATCACATCGTCGAGGTGTTCGACTTCCAGCCGACGAGCGACGGCTCGTTCGCGCTGGTCATGGAATACCTCTACGGGGAAGAGCTGCGCGCGACGTTGAAGCGAGAGGGCACGATCTCGCCCGCGCGCACCGTGCGCCTGTTGAGTCAGGTCGCGATTGGCCTCGACGGCGCGCACGCTCGCAAGCTCGTGCATCGCGACTTGAAGCCCGACAACCTGTTCCTCTGTCAAACGAGCGAAGGCGACATCGTCAAGCTGCTCGACTTCGGCTCCGTGAAGGACAAGGGCGAGTCGGCCAAGAAGCTCACCGTGCTCGGCACCACCATCGGTTCGCCGTTTTACATGGCGCCCGAGCAAGCTCAGGGCCTCGAGACTCTCGACCACCGCGCCGACGTCTGGGCCCTCGCCGCCATCATTTACGAGTCGGTCGTGGGCTCCGTGCCGTTCATGGGCGTCAATGGTCCGAGCATCCTGCTCGAGATCTTGACCAAGGATCCGAAGCCGCCGAGCGTGGCCGCCAAGAACGCGAAGCACCCCGTGCCTCCCACGCTCGATCGCGTGATGACTCACGCCTTCAAGAAGCAGGCGGGGCAACGCATCGGCTCGGTGGGCGCGCTCGCCGACGCCGTGGGGCAGGCGTATGGCCTCACCGGCACCCATCAAGAGTGGGCGAAGGCGAGCGAGGCCGACTTGACGGCGCGCATCGCCGCCAAAATGCCCGAGCTCATGAAGGCGGTCGCCCCCGCCGGGCCGGCGAACGTGGCGGACTCGTTCTTCGGCGAAGCTGACGCGCTCGACACGTTCGATGCGCCGGCGCCCACTGGCAACGCCAGCGCGAGGCCGCTGGCTCCGCCCGTGGCCCATCAGGACGCGGAGGTCCCGATGGGGGTGCCTCAGCGTGGTGGGAATATGTTGCTATTCTTGATGGTTGGCGGGGCCGCGCTGGTGCTCGGAGTGCTGATCGCGGTCGTGCTCGTGCTGCTCAAGTAGCGGCAGCGGCGGCGCCTCCATGGGCGCGCGAGTCCGCGGTGGCGCGGCGTGCGGCCCTCGGTGGGCTGTGGTAACTCATGCGTATGGTTGCTCTCCAGCTGGCCGCCCTCACGCTCGGTACCTCGCTGCTGCTCGGCTGCAACAAGGAGACGCCGCCCGCGGCGGAGGAGCCACGCTCTGCGTCGAACGCCGCGGCCCCTAAGGCTGCGCCGGCCTCGGAGAACGCGAGCGCGCCCGCGGCGGCTGCCGCTGATGGGGCCCCCGCTGCCGGCACTCCCAGGGTCACGGATGCCGCCTTCGAGGTCAGCCTCGAAGCTCCTCAGCCGCTCAAAGCCGGGCAGGCGGGCAGCGTTGACGTCGTGCTCGTCGCCAAGGCGCCGTTTCACGTCAACGATCAGTACCCGATCAAGCTGAAGCTCAAGGAAACGCCCGGCGTCAAGTACGCGAACCTCACCATCACCAAAGACGCCGCCAAGGTCGAGAACATGAAGGCGGTCATGCCCGTCGCCTTCACGCCCGAGGCCGGCAAGCGCACCGTGGCCGGCACGTTTTCGTTCTCGGTCTGCACCGAAGACAAGTGCCTGATGGAAAAGCGCGACCTCGCCCTCGACGTCAGCGTCGAATGAGCCTCGCGAGCCCCGGCGCGAGGGCGGATTGTGTAGCGGGCGCGAGGCTACTACGCTCAGGGTAATGGGCGCCGATCGAATTTTGGAGGACTTGGCTCGCATCGCCGAGCGGGTGGAGCGGTCTTTCAAGGAAGAGCGACGCCTCTTGTCGTTCCGCGAATACTTGGCCCTGTTCGCGACCGACCCGGTGCGCCACTCGCGGGACGCCGCCCGCTACGTGCGCGACATGTTCGACCATTTCGGGCGCACCGCCACCGAGCGCCCGTGGGGCTCGCTCACGCGCTTTCGCCTGTTCGACTTGCCCTTCCTCGAGGCCGCTGATCAGCAGCGAGAGGCGCTGGTGGGGCAGGAGGCCGTGCAGCTGGAGCTGTACCGCGCCTTGAACAACTTCGTGCGCGAAGGTCGCCCGAACCGCGTGCTCTTGCTCCACGGCCCGAACGGCTCGGCCAAGAGCACCGTGGCGGCCTGCTTGATGCGCGCGCTCGAGCACTACTCGGCCGCGGCCGAGGGCGCGCTCTACCGCTTTCATTGGGTGTTCCCGAGCGAGCGCACGCTGCGCGGCGCGATCGGCTTCGGCGGCAAGAGCACGGCCCAGCGCGACGCCGACAGCTACGCTCACCTGACCGAGGAGCAGATCGACTCGCGCCTATTCATGGAGGTGCGGGACCATCCGCTGTTCTTGCTGCCGCCCGAGCAGCGCCAGGAGCTGATCGCGCGGCTGTACGCCGAGGCGGGCGCGCCCGAGCCGCCTCCCGCTTGGATCTTGCGGGGGAGCCTGTCGCACAAGAGCCAGCTGGTCTACGAGGCCCTGCTCTCGAGCTACGACGGTTCGCTCACGGAGGTGCTCCGGCACGTCCAGGTCGAGCGCTACTTCATCTCGCGGCGCTACCGCGTGGGCGCGGTGACGCTCGGTCCGCAGCTGTCGGTCGACGCTGGCGAGCGGCAGGTGACGGCCGATCGCAACCTGGGCACGCTGCCGTCGTCGCTGTCGTCGGTCGCGCTGTTCGAAGCCTTCGGCGAGCTGATCGACGCGGCCGGCGGTGTGCTCGAGTTCTCGGATCTGCTCAAGCGCCCGCTCGATGCTTTCAAGTACCTGCAGATCACCGCCGAAACGGGCGAGGTGCCGCTGCGCTCACAGAACGTACAGGTCAACTGCGTGATGGTGGCGAGCGGTAACGAGCTGCACTTGAACGCCTTCCGGGAGCACCCCGAGTTCGAGAGCTTCCGCGGTCGCTTCGAGCTCATCCGCGCGCCCTACTTGCTCAGCTGGATCGACGAGCAGCGCATCTACGATTCGCAGATCGCGCCCCAAGTCCGCAGGCACGTCGCGCCGCACGCCACGCGCATGGCGGCCATGTTCGCGGCGCTCACGCGCATGCGCAAGCCCAACGTCGAGCGCTACGAGGGGCCGGTGAAAGACCTGGTGAGCGAGCTCACAGCCGAAGAAAAGCTCGATTTGTACGCGACCGGCACCGCCCCCCTGCGGCTCGACGAAGAGTCACAGAAGCTCTTGCGCTCCATCATCCCGCAGCTGTATCGCGAGAGCGACGCCTACCCGATCTACGAAGGCAGCGTCGGCGCGAGCGCTCGCGAGATGCGCACGGTGCTGCTCGACGCGGCACAGAGCCCGCACTACGAATGCCTGTCGCCGTTTGCGGTGCTGGCCGAGCTCGACGCCCTGTGCGAGCTCACGAGCGAGTACGCCTTCTTGCAGGACGAGAAGTTGCCGGGCGGGTACCACGACCACGTCGCGTTCAGAAAGACGCTGCGTCAGCGCTTGCTCGACTTGCTGGAAGACGAGTTTCGACAGGCGAGCGGCCTCGTCGACGAGACGCGCTACACGGAGATGTTCGACCGCTACGTCACGCACGTCAGCTTCTGGATCAAGAAAGAGAAGCTGCGTAACCCGATGACGGGCCAGTACGAAGATCCGGACGAGCGCTTGATGAGCGAGGTCGAAGCGCTGCTCGGCTCGCCCGACAAGCCGGAAGACGTGCGTCACGGGCTGATCAACACCATCGCGGCCTGGGCCATCGATCACCCCGATCAGGCCGTCGACCACGAGACGGTGTTCAAGCCGCAGCTGCGTCGCCTGCGTGAGGCCGTGTTCGGCGAGCGGCGCGCGGCGGTCGCCAAGCTGTGCCGCGACGTGCTGCTGCTCTTGAAGGAAGACGGCGAAGGCCTCGATGCGGCGCGCCGCGCCGCCGCCGAGCGCGCCGTCGAGCAGCTGAAGCAGCGCTTCGGCTACGACAGCAGCTCGGCCTCGGACGCGGCGGTGGCCTTGGTGCGCGAGCGGCTGGCGTCGCTGCTGTCGTGACCGCGGCGAGCGCCGACGGTCGGGGCTCGCCGGCGCGGCGGGTGCTCGGGTTCTGGTCGCTGTTGGCGCTCGGTATCAACGGCGTCGTGGGGGTGGGCATTTTTTTCGCGCCGAGCGAGCTCGCGCGCACGTTGCCCGGCTCTGCCTCGGCGCTCGCGTTTGCGCTCACCGCGCTGTTGCTCGCGCCCGTCGCTTGGGCCTACGGGCGGCTGGGAAGCGCGTACCCGGAAGACGGCGGGCCTTACGTTTGGGCGCGCGAGGCGCTCGGGCCGCGCTCCGCCTTCGCGGTTGGCTTCATCGCCTACGTGTCGGCCGTGCTCAGCACGTCGGCTGTCGTCAGCGGGCTCGGCGAGTACCTCGGCCCTCAGCTCGGCTTCGACACGCCGCTGCTACGCACCTGCTTCGAGGCCCTGTGCGCGCTCACTTTCGCGGGCGTCGCGCTGCTCGGCTTGCGCCCGAGCGCCTGGGTTTGGTCGACGCTGACCGTGCTCAAGTTGCTGCCGCTGCTGTTGCTCGCGCTCTGGGCGGGGCGGGCGCTGGGCGCGAGCGAGCGAGCGCTGCCGGCCTTCGACGTCTCGGCGGGAGGGCTGGCTCGCGCGGCGCTGATTGCCGTCTTTCCGCTGCAAGGCTTCGAGATCGTACCCGTGCCGGCCGGTGAGGCGAAGGGCGGGCCCCGCACCGTGCTGGGGGCGACGCTTTCGGCGCTCGCGCTTTCGGCGCTGCTGTACGTGCTGCTGCAGCTCGGCTGCCTGCTGGCGCTGCCTCGACTCGGGGCGTCCTCGTTTCCGATCGTCGACGCGGGGGCGGTGGCGACGAACGGTCACGGCACCGGCTGGTTCGAGAGCGGCGCCAGCGTCTCGGCCATCGGCATCGCCTTCGGCATGTTCGCGATGACGCCACGCTACTTGGCGGCGCTCGGCACCGCGGAGCTGCTCGGCGAAGGACTCGCGCGCGAGCGACGCGGCGTGCCGGTGGTCGCGCTGCTGGTGACGACGGTGTGCGTCACGGTGCTGGTCAGCTCGTCCAGCCTCGGCGGGCTGTTCGTGCTGTCCAGTCTGGCCGTGCTCCTGCAGTACGCGGTCAGCGCGCTCGCGCTATTTCGCTTGGCCGGTCGCCGACGTGGCGGCCTGGGGCGGCTCGATCGCGCGCTCGCCCCGCTGTGCTTGCTCTCTATCGTCGCGCTCGCGCATGCCGCGAAATGGGCGGAAATAGCCGTGCTTTTCGGCATCCTGCTGCTCGGCTTCGCGGCCCTGCGCGCTCGATCGGCGCTGGCATCGGCTACGCGCGCGCGGTAGAGCCACGGCGTCATGCTGATTGATACGCACTGTCACCTCGACCCCGAGTATTTCCCAGAGGGGCCGGACGAAACCTTGGCGCGCGCGCGCAGCGCGGGCGTCACCGGCTTCGTTTGCGTCGGGGTGGGCTCGCCCGCGCAGGCGCGCGCAGCGCTCGAGCTGGCGGGGCGACGCGCGGACGTGTGGGCGACCGTAGGAGTCCACCCGCACGACGCGCAGCAGTGCGATAGCTCGCTCGAGGGCGAGCTGAGCCAGCTCGGGCGCGAGCCGCGCGTGGTCGCGATCGGCGAAATTGGGCTCGATTTTCATTACGATCACTCGCCCCGCGAGCGCCAGGCGGAGGTGTTTCGCCGCTTCATCGCGCTGGCGCGCGAGCTCAAGAAGCCGATCGTGGTGCACACGCGCAGCGCGCCAGCGGAGACACTCGCGATTTTGGAGGAAGAGCGCGCCTCCGAGGTGGGCGGCTTGATTCACTGCTTCAGCGAGGACAAGGCGTTCGCTCGCCGCGCGCTCGCGCTGGACTTCGACTTGTCGTTCTCCGGCATCGTCACGTTCAAGCGCGCGACCGAGATCCAGGAGGTCGCGGCCTGGGCGCCCGCCGACCGCATCCTGGTCGAGACAGATAGCCCCTACCTGGCCCCGATACCGCTGCGCGGTAAGCGCTGCGAGCCGGCGTACGTGCTGCATACGGCGCGCTTCGTGGCAGGTTTGCGGGGCGTTCCCCTCGAGGAGCTGGCTCGACAGACCAGCCAAAACGCCGAGCGCCGGCTGGGCGTTTCAACGGTGCTAAACTGACCTTCGGCGACCGCCGTTAGCCATGTAGCGACGGCAACGTCGCTTCATCGTGCCGGGATCTCAACGTCAAAGACTGCGTCCGCTCTGGCCGTTTCGCGGCTCAGGCATCGCCTTCGCGGGCTCCGTGATGCTTCACGCCTCCTTGCTCTCGGGCGGCGGGTGGCTGTTGGCGCAGAGCCTCACCCGCTCACCGCCGATCGTCGTGGCGGCGAAGCCGCCCGCGCCGGTAGAGGTGGAGACGGAGATCGCGCTGCCCGAGCTGACGGCGGCGGGCACCGAGTCGCCCGAGCCTTCGACGCTGCCCCCGCCGCTCGAAACGACCGTGGGCGGACGGCGCGCGCCACGGCCGGACCTGGAGGCGGCCGGTCGCGGCGGTGAGCGCACCAGCGCCGAGCAGGCCACGAACCTGGCAAGCTCGATCGATCCGATCGCGCTGGAGCGTGATCCGGAGACGGCGCGTGACCGCAGCCAGGTCTCGCGCCTGCGCACCGCTTGGCGCCGCGAGAGCCTCGATGATCGCCGCGCGACGCCAGCGCCGATGGAGCTCACGTTCTTGGCGACGGGGCCTGGTCGCGTGCGAGCTCGGCGCAGCTTCTCCGAGACGGATCCGGCGCGGGGCGTCGTCAGCGGTGAGGTGGCGTCCACCATCGGCACCAAGGCGGGCGGGCAGGGCGTGGTGGCCGACGGCGCGGAGCCCAACGCCGACGTAGGCGGTCCGGTAGCGGGCAGGGCGGAGCACCGCTTCGGTCAAGGCGCCCCCGACGGACGCGACGCTCAGGAGTTTCACGCCTCGGCGCGGGTGCTGTTCGCGCGGCCGCTCGTCCCTGCCGCGCGCGCGGCCGTGCCGACCGAGACGCGCGGTCGCCCGAACGATACGCTCGACTCGAGCCAAGAGGTCGCGGCAAAGGTCAGCTCCTTGCTCCAAGCCAGCAGCGCCGGTGGTGACGTCGGCCCCGGCGTGGGCGGCGACCGCGGGGGCGGCGCTCCCGGCGCGTTCGGCACCAGCGGCATCGGCTCGCGCTCTTCGCCGAGCGGCGCTGGCTACGGGAAAGACTTCGCAGATGATCCGGGGTTCTCTGGCTACTCACGGGCGCTTCGCAGCCGGCTCGCGCGCGCGCTCGACAAAGCGTTTCCGGACTGGGCGATCGAAAGCGGCCGCGGCGGTCACGTGATCTTCGAGATGACGCTGCAGAGCGATGGTCGACCGAGCGCGGTGCGCATCGTGCGCCCGAGCGGCATCGCCGAGTACGACGCGAACGTGCTGCGCGCCGTGCGCGCCGTCCCCAGCTTCGGGCGCCTGCCCCAGGGTTTTGGCGCGCCTGCCCAGTTTCGCGTCAGCTGGGACGCGCTGAACCCCGTCGTCGGCCGCGAAGGCGGCGGCCCGGGCGGCCGCCGTCGTTAAGGCGACTTTGGTGGCTATTTCACCCAAGCGGGCGTGTTGCCGGTGCTCGGAAGCTCGATGTTCTGATGCACTGCTAGGGCGATCGCGTCGGTGAGCTTCTGCATCGCTTTGGCGCACGCCTCGGTGGGGTGGGAATGTGAGGAGGCCTTGCAGGCTTTCTTCTCCGCGTCGCGCGCGCGCGCCACGACCGCGTTCGTCAGCAGCGCCTGCTGCAGATCGCTGTCGAGGTACTTCCAGATCACGCGCGGGCTCTGCATCGGCGCTGGCACGTAGCTCACCAGCATCTCCTGACGAATGGTGGCGCACGTGCCATCCCAGCGCAGCACGTCCACGTCCGAGGGCCCGCTGACCTGCACGCCCTTGCCGCCGCTCCCCCCGCGCCGCCTGAGCACCACCACCTCTTCGCCGAACTGCATCCAGGCCTCGCTCTGCTCGCCGCCGTAGGGGTTGACCGGCTCCACGTGCTCGGCCTTCACGTATTGATGCTGCCAAGGCGCGCGGGCTGCGAACAAGTGCAGCGGCAAATCCGGGAACTTCTTCTTGCACACCGCGTCCACGAACGCGGCAGGCGGGAAGCACGCCGACTTGTCGGCGCAGCTCGTGGGCAACTCGCGCGTCGTCACCTCGGCGGGCTCCGCCACCGTTTCCGGCGCTGGCTGCGTCTGCGCGGCTGTCAGCTGCGCCGCGCTGTCGAGCAACTTTGCTTGCCGTGGCGGCGCCGGCGCGACCGGCTGGCTCGGCGCTTCTGCCGCCGCCCCCGCACATCCCAACAACCAAACGCATGCGCCCCATCCCACCGCCCAAAGTCTCTGGTTTGCCATGTTCGATCCAAAAGGATCGATCCAAATATCGCCGACGTCCACCGCCTCGCGCGCCGAAACCGCGCGCGCCTCCGCGCCCTACAGCGAGAGCGCACGGCGAGGACACTCACTCTCCCATTTCCGGACATCGTCCCGCTTGCGCTGCACGAGCCGCTTGCGCTGCACGAGCCGCTTGCGCTGCATCAGCAACGCGCCGTGATACGCCGATCTCCGTTTGCCGGTTCCGCGCGGAAGGCGCCCAGCTGGGCGCCGTCGCACGGAACGAGACTCGGCCTACCCCTGCTCGGCCGCCTCCGCCTCTGCCAGTTGCTGGCGCGCGTAGTCGAGGATGGCATGGCTTTCGTTGCGAAGGGCCCAGGCTGCGCCCGTGATCGGGAACGCGGCCCAGCGCTCTTGCGCGTGCTGCTCCCAACCCGGCGAAAGCGGAGCGCCGTGCGCGCGGAGGTGCGGAGCGAGGCGCTCGAGCGCGTCAGCGCCGAAGCAGCCGAAGAACATGGCCAAGTCGAAGCTCGGGTCCGTCACCTTCGCCTCGGTCCAATCGAGGATGCCGACGAGCGTGGCGTTGGCGTCGAGGAGCAGGTGACCGGGGTGAAGATCGCCGTGCACCATTTTCGACTCGGCGGGCCAGAGCGCGTCGTTATTGAGCCAACGCTGCCAGCGCGCCCACGTTTTCGGGCCGGGTGAGAGAGCGTCGCGCGTGGCGAGCATTTGCTCGCGGAGCTGCTCGCGCGCTTCGCGAACGGTCTGGTGCGGTACCCCCGCGTGCGCCGCTGCTGCCGGCGGGATGGCGAGGAGCGCGCACAGCGCCTTCGCGTACGAGGCGAGGAAGGCGTCGGGCAAGCTGCCGGGCGCCACGTGGTGCCACGTGGGCGTGCCGGCTTCGAGAGTGACGGCGGGCGTGCCGCCGAGGCGCGGGTAAGCGATGATGGTGTCGCCGAACACGCGCCAGTCCGGCACCGCGACGGGCATGGCGGGTCGTACGAGGCTCAGCACGCGCGCTTCCACGCGAGCGCTGTCGAGCACGACTTGGCGACGCGGAGTGCGCACGACCCAGGGCACGCCGCGTTCGTCACGCGCGTGAAGGACGAGGAAATCCAAGCCGGTGCCGTCCAGCTCCGGCTCGTCGGTGGTGAGGACGAGGCCGTGAGACTGCGCGGCTTGGAGGAGCTCTGCGGGGCTGCTGAGCGGTTGAAATGAAGAACGAGACATACGAAAACCTCCGGCCTGCCTCGACGCTACGGGCAGGCGCAAACACGGGAAAACGACGAGCGAACGCGAGCAGGCGAGCGCCGCGGCTCCTGGAAGAAGGGGCTGCTCGCAGGGGAAGCTACGCGGCGGCGGCGAGGCGCCGTGAGTAGCGAACCAGGACTCAGCGCAGGCGGATCGAGTGAATCACGCCAGCGAGTATGTCACGGTGCTGAGCCCCAGCACGGAGGAGTACGACCGAGGCGACAAGTTCGACCACTGCCAGCGCATCACGTCACTCCGGCAATGCTGCACCCGTGTCCGCGCACCGTGACTGCAACCCCGGGCGACGCGCTCCGAAGAGGCGCTTTTCTGCGAGGGCTCGCGTCCTTCGGAATCGCGGGCTTCTACTGGTGCCGAAGGCCAGACTTGAACTGGCGACACCGCGCTTATGAAGCTACCAAAAGGGCCGATGATATACGCGGACGCACGCGGCTACATGCGGAAAATGCGGCAAAAATGCGTGATCCGGCCTTGACCCATCCGGACCCGATCGGTCACTCTAGGCTGAAGTTAGGTACCCGCTGGAGTACCCGCTCGCTCGAGAGCGCTGGTTCGCGGTTCAAAGACGAACATGCCCAAGCGCAAGCGCATCCGAAGCCCGCACCCCGGCGTGGTCCTGATCCCGCCCGACCCTGAGCATGGCCACCCGACGTGGCGCGCGCGCTACCTAGACCCGGACACGGGCCGCATGGTCAAGGTGCGCCTCGACCCGCTGGCAGTGCCTACCGCCGAGACGCGCCGTGATTGGGCTATCCGGAAGGCGCGAGCTCTGGCGAAGCGTCGCCTTGAGCTCGAGGGCGGCGCGCCGCGAGCGACGGGCACGGCTTTGCCGGAAGCGCTCGGCCGGTACTTCAAAGATCACCCGCACCTTCGCCCGCGGACCCGCCAGATCTACAAGCGCGTGGCCGATGGGCTCGTGACGTGGGGCGCCGGCGTCGGGCTGCGCTCGGCGGACGACCTCACCGGCCCGCGGCTGGTCGCGTTCCGCGCCGAGCTCGTGAAGGAAACGCGGCGCGTGCACGTGGAGGGCGGCAAGCGCGGCGAGCTGAAAGCCACGGATGCCCAGCGCTCGCCGAACACCATCAATTCAGACCTTCGCGCGATCGGTACCGTGCTCGGCTACGTGCGCCGCCTCGGCCTGCTTCCGCGGTTGAACGCAGATGAGCTTCGCGACGGCCTGAAGAAGCTCAAGGCTCCGCCAAAGCGCATCGACTACCGAAAGCCCGCCGAGCTGCGCACGCTTCTAGAGGCGGCCCTACGCCACGACGCCGAGACGTTCACGGCAACGCGCGACGAGCACGCCGACAGTGACGCGCGCAAGGCCCTTGCTCGAGGGCAGAAGGGGACCACGCCGCGCTATACCCCCATCGCTCCCATCGTCGCCGCAGCGCTCGTCACCGGCATGCGCTTTGGCGCGTTGATTGAACTGGAGTGGAAGCACGTCGACTTGGAAGGCGTGGGGGAGATCGTGCCGGCCATCGGCAGCACGACGAAACGCACCGGCGTGATCGATCTCGAGATCTCGCCAGGACTGCGGAAGATGCTCGCGGCCATGAAGCTGCGCACCGGCGGGAAGGGCTCGGTGTTTGGGCTCACCCGCGAGGAGGCGAAGGCGTCGCTGCGCCGGCTCGTGGCCGAGTACGGCGCGCCAGCGGGCTCGACGTGGCAGGCTTTCCGGCGCACGTGCGGGTGCTACCTCACGAACGCCCCCGGCATCTTCGGCGCCGCGTCCGCGTATCGTTCGGCGAAGCAGCTCGGTCACAGCGTGGCCGTCGCCGAGCGCCACTACGTGGACGTCGTGCGCGGTATCCCGAAGGATGCCCGCACGGTGGAAGCGGCCATGCAGATCGAGGTGGAGTTGGGGCGGGTCATCGAGGCCGCATCACGGGCAGCGACATCCGCGGCTTGACATAGGGCTTGCCTGAAACGGTAACGTGGCTGGAATGGCCGAGGTGGTTTACCCAACCGACGAAGCGATTCTCTCCCACCTTTGCGATAGGGTCGCGACGTTGCACAGCGGGGGCCGCGGCGGAACGTCGTCCCCGCCTTCACGGGAACAGATTGCGCAGATGCTCTCGGTTGCCTTTGCTGCGAGCCTTGAGAGTGAAGAGGGGCGGCGTATCACCTTCAACCTTTTCTTCACCAGAGAAGACTACCCGATCAACTACAGGTTTCGAGATAGGGCGGAACTCTCGGCTGCTGCTCTCGTGCGACTGTCCGCCGCCCTAGACAGCGCGCGCTCCAACATTGCTATCGCCGCCAAGGGAGAGCGGCTGGAGGTCGCTGGCGTATGGCACAAGGGATCAGGTGAAGTTGGACTTTTCGCGGTGCGTGTCGTTGGGCCCGGAGTTTTGGTGGTGAAGTATGGGGCCTGGCTAGTCCTCACCTACCGGCGGGGGCAGTTCGTTCCTTACAACGACTTCAACGCGGTCAACGATGCGGGCGCGATCTTTGCGGGGCCAAGTCCGAACTACCCCGAATACGAAGGCCGAAGAAATCATGCCGTCGTGTGCAGGTACCGCGTCGTCGAAGAGATGATCCGCATTGGACACGGAGGCACCTTGCTGGTCGTTCCGCTGCGAGCCGCCTGGCGTGATGAGGTTAGGACCGAAGGGTTCCCGCCAGCCGCACCTGAGGACCGGATCCGGAAGGTCGAGGAGGACGCCTATGTGATGTGGATTCGCCGACAGCGAGCCTACGCGGCGCTCGTTTCGAATGATTTCGACGTGGCTCGGCTTAACCAGGCGGTACGAGCCGAGCATGCCGGACGTCTATTGGCCGGCTACGAGATACGGAAGGACTTGGCGGCGGAACTCGATGCGCTGGCACGGCTGACGGCTACGGACGGAATGGTACTGATCCAGCCGGATCTCACCCTGCTTGGTTTCGGTGTCTTCTTCAACCTCGGCGAAGTCGCGTGCGAGATCGAGGCACACGACCCTTACGAACGAGCACCGAGAAAGATCGCGGGGCTGACAGCGCTTGGCGGAGCGCGGCATCAGTCGGCCGCAAGCGCAGCTGCTCGAATACCCGGCGCCCTCGCCATCGTTGCCTCCAGCGATGGCTCCCTGACAGCGATGCGCCGCGAGAGCGCAGACGCCCCTCTGGTCGTGCACAAGCACTTAGAACTGCGGTTGCCGCAGTGGCCGGCTTACCAGTAGTCGTCCGACGGAAACGCGGTTGCCGGCCCGACCCTGCGGTTCGATGCTTGACGTTCCGTCTGGCTGCGTCAGGTTATGGGCTTAGTCCAGCCTACTGAGACCTGTATCGAGCCCGCGGCTACCCCGGTGTGGGTGGCCCGAGGTGCCCAACGCGAGGAGGGCGCCGAACCAGGACGGGCACAGCCCGCTGCCGGAAACGACAGTGGGAGTGAGATCGAGACGGCGCACGGACTCCAAACCCTGGAGTTTCCGCATGTCTCAGCCCGATTGGATCAGCGAAGTAACGCGCGAGCTTCCGGCACTCGCCACGGCTAGTGCACCGCATGTGAGATGCGTTCAAGCATTCGGCGGTGGCTTCGGATGATGGCGGCCGCTGGCTTGGTCCAGATGAACGGCGTAGGGTCCTTGTTCCAGCCGGCGATGTAGGAGGC
>JAEYWK010000155.1 GCA_023431345.1 Pseudomonadota bacterium | reverse complement strand
GTCCAGCGGCATCAACCGGTCAGCCGCCTGCCATGTGTCGCCGCCGCCGACCTCCTCGTAGACGCCGCCACGGTTCGCCCGGAACCGACGCTCGAGCCCACGCATCTCGACGATCACCTGGGTGGCGGTGTGCCGCTTCACCTGCGCGACAGAGAACCCGCCGCGGGATCGGACGGCCACCTTCTCGCCGTCCGCAATCCATTCGGGGTGTTGGGTGTCGGCCATCAGTCGATCCTTCCGTGGTGTCTCGTCGCGGGCGCTGGCACGCCTCCATACCACCCATGTCCGGCCGGCTGCGACGATCCGACGCACCGCGCGACGGACGTTCAGCGGGTTGCGACCCACACCGCCATGTCGGCGGCTTCGGCGGCTTCCGGACAGCCGCGGACGGTCCACGCCTGGTGGTCGTAGTAGGTGCCGTGCACCTCGCACCACCGCTGCCGGCGGTCGTCGACGATCGCGTGGCAGCCCCACCGGGTCTCGTAGCAGGCGACCTGGGTGCGGGACGCCACGAACGGCACCGGCCCTTCGATGTGCGCGGCGAACGCCTGCGGGGTCGCGAGCCCGGCCCGCGCCAGCACATCCTCGATGCCGGCACGGAAGTTGTCGTCGGCCTCGATCCCAGGCGCGGGCGGTGTGACCCCGAGTGTCTCGGCGAGGTCCGCGGAGTTCGGGTACGAGCCGCAGAACCGGGCCAGGGAGGCGACGGCGAACCAGAAGTCGGCCTCCGACAGCCGCCCGAACGGAGTGATCGGCCTGCCGGTCAACGGCGCGGTCACGACAGGCCCGCCAGCTGTGCGAACTCGTCCTCGGTGAGCACCTTCACACCGAGCTCGGTCGCCTTCGCGAGCTTCGACCCGGCGTTCTGGCCGACGACCAGCAGGTGGGTGTTCTTCGACACCGACCCGGACGACTTCCCGCCGAGCGACTCGATCATCTCGTTGACGTCGTTGCGGGACTTCCCGGCGAGCGGCCCCACCATCGACCCGGTGACGACGACGGTCTGCCCAGCCAGCGGCGGGGTGAGGTTGTCGCTGCTGTACGTGCCTGCCGGGGAGCCGCCCGGAGTGATCGTGGCGGGCTCGTATGGCCTGAGGCCGACATTCATGGCGAGGAGCGCGATGATGACGTTCCTGAGCTCGTCAAGTTCCTCACGGTTCAGGGCCGACTTCTCGGTGCCGACCCCATCGACCTCGGCCAGTCCGTCGACGGTCGCCGCTGCGACCGCGTCGAGGGTGCCGAACTTGCGGGCGATCCGGCGGCTCAGCGACCGTCCGGTACCGCGGACGCCGAGCGCGGTCAGGACCCGGCTCAGGTCGGCGCTGCGGGCCTTGTCGATCTGGGCGACGATCTTCGGGGCGTTCGCCGGGGCGACCTTCCCGAAGTCGATCAGTGCCTGCTCACTGAGACCGAACAGGTGGGCGACACTGGTGACCGCTCCGGACCTGGTCAGGTTCGCGACCTGCACCTTCCCGAGCCCTTCGATGTCGAGGGCGTCCCGCGACACTGCGTACGCGATCGCCTCAGCCAGCCCGCACTGACGGCCTCGTTCGCAGCGCCACCGCTCCTGGGTGCGGTCCAGTGCGCCGCCGCACCGCGGGCAGACCGCGGGCGGGACGATCGGCTTCTCCCTGCCGGTCCGGACCGACGTGACGGGCGCCTCGAGCCGCGGGATGACCTCACCGGCGCGCTTCACCAGCACGGTGTCGCCGAGCAGGAACCCCTTCCGTTCGATGTCGGCAGGGTTGTGCAGCGTGGCGTACTCGATGGTGGTGCCGCCAACGAAGGTGGGCGTGATTCGCGCCCTCGGGGTGATGACCCCGGTGCGGCCGACCTGCCAGATGACCTCCTCCAGCACCGACATGACCTCGTCCGGCGGGAACTTGAACGCGACCGCCCAGCGGGGCGCGTGCCCCGTCGTGCCGAGCCGGTCCCGGTCCGCGAACGAGTCCACCTTCACCACAGCGCCGTCGGTGTCAACGTTCAGTTGGCGCCGTTCCTGCTCGAAACGCGCCACAGACGCCCCAACCTGGCCGGCGGGCAGCGGTTCGAACTCACACATCTGGGTAGACGTCTGGAAACCAGCCTTGGCGACCCGGCTCATCAGGTCGGTGTACGACTGCCCGGCCCGCTCGTCGGCGACGACCGCGTCGTAGCACACGAACAGGAACTCCATCCGGTACGGCTTGGTGGCCCCGCCGCGGACCGCCCCGGCGACCCCGTTGCGGGGGTTCACGAACGGCTTGTCGCCGTGCGCGGCACGCAGCCGGTTCGCTTCGTCGAACTGGTCACGGGTGAACACAGCCTCACCGCGCAGGTCGGCGGTGAACGGGGTGCCGTCCGGCCAGACGACGCCGGCGTGCGGGACGTTCGAGATCAGGAAGTCGATGCCGGACACGTCCTCCCCGGAGGTGCCGTCGCCGCGGGTGGTGACCTGCACGAGCTCACCGTCGCGGTACGTCAGGTTCAGCGCCAGCCCGTCGATCTTCGGCTCGACGACGAACCACGCCCCGGGGGTTTCCTTCGTGACCCGCGCCAGCCAGGCACCGATCTCGTCGGCGTCGTAGGTGTTGTTCAGGCTCAGCATCGGGCGGGCGTGGGCCACCGTGCCGGTGACGGCGCCGCCGGCGACCCGGGCGGTGACCGGGGCGTCCTGCACCCAGTCGGGGTGGGCGGCCTCAGCCTCGGCGACCTGCTGCCACAGCTGGTCGTAGGTGTAGTCGTCCATCAGCGGCTCCTGGCCGCCGTAGTACGCCGCGGACGCAGCCTGCAGCTGCTCGACCGCCACCTGGTAGTCGGTCTTGGTGGTGAGGACGTTCATCGGGTGCTCTCCAGTCGCTCGATGGTGGCGGTCAGTTCGGCGAGACGGTGCTTCGCGCAGGCCAGGTCGGGTGCGGTGGTGTGGTCACGGCACAGGTCGGCCACTACGGTGTTGACCGCGTCACGCAGCCGCGCTACCTGCTCCTCCAACTGGCCGATGGCGAGCCACCGGCTGACGTCAGGATTGTCCAGCGGCAACATCTCCACCTCGAGGGGTGCGCCGTGGATCGCGTTGACCGTGGCAGTCCAGCGCCCGTCGTTGCCGGGCTTCATCGTGGCGTGGGGGTCGCGGTGGATGCGCCTGCCGTTGACGCCTGCAACCCGAACCCACGGGACCGCGGTGTTGCGGCTCAGCACGGTGGCCAGCTGGATCGAGTCGTACCTGGTCGTCCGCACCGCGACAGTGTTGGCGGGGCTCGCCCACTCGGGTGCTTCGGTCATCTGCGTGCCTTCCATGTCGTCCACACCAAGGCAATGTCCGGCGAGCGGCGACGATCCGGGCGTCCAGCACGCTACCGGGCAGCAGCGACACCTTCAGTGACGAGCCGGGCAACCTCGTCGGCGTGCGCGAGCTCGTCGTCGAAGTCGTCGAACCCGAACCCGAAGTCGGCAACATCCGACCCGAGCCACTGCTCGTGGTTCCACAGCCGGTCGCACTCGTCCGCGGTCGCATAGTCCCAGCGGGTGTGGCCGTCGTAGATTTCGTCGGCGACATCCGGGTCATGCACACCCTTCACGTCGACCAGCTGCCCGTCGGGCCGGACCGCGTACGCGTGCCACAACTCCTCAACCCCGATGTACGGCGCGTGGTAGTCGTCCGGGTCGTGGCCGGCGAGGTCGTAGCCGTCGTCGACGTCGGACAGGTCGAGCTCGCCGTACATCCGCATGCCCCAGCCGTTCATCTTCGCGAGCCGGTACGCGAGGATGCCGCAGTTACCCCGGGTGAACAGGTCATGCTCATCGTCGGTGATGTCCGGGTGCGCGACGTGCGGACGGTCATCCAGCGGCAAGTCGCCCGGATCAACGTGGGTGACCTCCTGGAACCCCTGCACGCCGACAGACGCGTTCCCAGCCCACACCTTGCCGTTGCTCGCGACCACACCCATACCGGTATGGCGGGCGGCGCCGGTCAGCCGCCGAACAGGACCGGGTCGGCCGCCACCAGGCCGCCGTCGACCGTCGCCAGGCCGTTGCGCCGCAACGTCCCCAGGTACGTGT
>JAEYWK010000135.1 GCA_023431345.1 Pseudomonadota bacterium | reverse complement strand
CTGTTCATGGGGCTTCTCCGGCGTTGGTTGTGTTGCAACTCCTCCGACGGAGGGACCCCTCTACAAATTCACGCCGCGGCTACGATCGCGGCGCCAGCCTCAGCTCCGAGCGTGATCCCGACCCATCCGATGGCGAGATCGTTCTGTGGACGACCGACGATCGAACCATACACTTGAAGGCGATCTCGCCCCATGGGGACCCTGTCGAGTTGAATGCTGAGCAAGCGAGAGAGCTGGCCACTGAGCTCACGCGGCTCGCGCTTCTTGCTGAGTAGCGCAGGTCAGCACGAGCGGCATACCCACAGATGACGATCGAGACTACCCCCATCGGCCCCTGCGTTCACGTCGTCTCCATTGATCCGTCCACGGCTCTCGCCGGAAAGCTGTTCCAGCCCGCGTCGGGCGAAGTCGTTCGAGTGCTGCGAGGCGACAAGATGACGACCGACCCCAAGCTCTTCGACGAGATCGCAGCGGCATTGCAGTTCCCGAGCTACTTTGGCGAAAACTGGAATGCGCTGCGAGATTGCCTTGGCGATCTCGAGTGGCTGCCGGCAGAGCGTTACGTCCTTGTCGTTACAGAGGTAGACGCGATGCTGGCCCACGCACCTGAGCTTCTCGAACACCTTGTCGTGACGTTGCATGGGGTCGCGGAGGAGTGGGCGCAGCGAGCCAATCGGCCTCTTCCTGAACCACGGGCGTTCCATGTCGTTTTGCGGCCCGAAAGATCTACCAGCGACCTTCTTGCCCTGCTTGCTCGCAGGAAGGTCGACTTCGACCGCGAACCGTGGCCGCGCGAATCAAGCCACTGACGTTCGGTCAACCAATGACGCGCCGGTGGCCTGATTTGGCGCGTTGGTCGGCGAGCCGAAACCAGGGCTGAGGTAAGAAAGCAGGCAACAACCACCGCGCGCTGACCGAAGAGGACCGTGACCTCCAACAGTCCAGCGCCTGCTCGCAGGCCGCTTTCCGCGCCGCTTCTCACTGCCACCAGCAGCCTTCTCGCCTCCGTCCTACTGCTCGCGCCGCCCAGCGCGGCCCAGACCGCGACAGGCCCCTTCCGACTCGGTCTCGAGGGCAACGCTGTGGCGCACGACAAGGTGACGCTATCCCCCGGCCAAGGGGCAGCGAGCGCCCCGGCAGCGACCACGAATCTGGGGTTGCCCGGCGCCGCGCTGGGGATCGCTCTTGGGTACAGCGTGACGCCCAACGTGCTGCTCGGCGGCCGGCTGCTGGCGTCGTCTACGCAGACCAAGGTGGGTGACGCGAGCGCGGATAGCGCGAGTTTCGCGATCGTGCCCCACGCCGAGTACATCTTCGATGGCGCTGTGGTCAGGCCGTTCCTCGCCGCACACGTCGGGTACGCCTCGACGAACAGCAGCGCGGGTGAGGTCGAAACCTCGACGAGCTCGTTCCTGATCGGTCCCGGCGCTGGCTTGCATGCCTTCGTCATGCCGACGTTCTCGATCGATGCCGGTCTCGTCGCGATGTTGCAGCAGGCTAGCGCCAAGACAGGCAGCGCCGAGCTCAACGGCAGCGGGTACACGATCCTTGCGACGATTGGCCTTTCGGGCTGGCTCGGCGGTTCGAACGAGGCCGGCGCGGGCGGAGCTACACCTGCCCCTGTGCCGGCGCAGGGGCGGGCTGAGCCAGCACCCCCCGTGGTGGCGGAGAACGCTGACGGAGCGCTCGAGACTTCACTGACGCTCGATCTGCCGAACGCCGCCGGCGGCGTCCAGATCACCCTGCAGGGCGATCCGAGACGCGATGCCACCGCGGCGCGGATCGTAGTGACCTGGCTTCGTGCGCAAGGGACTGGCGGCGAGTGCTCGGCAGCCGCCTTCGAATCCGGAGCTCGACGAACCGAGCTCAGCGACGTGCAGTCATTCTCGCGTGTGGGGTTCAGCTCCTCGCAGCTGACGCAGCAGGGCACGCTGCCGGTCGACGCGCTCGATGACCTCTCGGACCCTGCTCAAGAAGCTCGTCTCATGCTCTGCAGCGAGCGCGTCATCATCCTGCCGGCCGCGAAGCGACGGGTTGCCCGCTTCGTGCGCGCCTTCCAACGGCGCCTTGGCACAAGTGACGCGGCTCAGCCGAGGGATTGAGCATGAAGAACAGACTCAGCCTAGTGAACGCAGCTTGCCTGGCTGCGACCTTTTTCTAAGCTACCGGTACTGGGCATCACCCTGGCGGGCGTCGTGTCGACGTTGTTCCTCGCTTTCACGGCAGCATCTCCCACGCGGCTGTTCTGAACTCGTTCATTTGTGACGTTGGTTTGCCAATGCGCGAAAGCTGTCACGATCGCCCTCGAGCAACGCTAGGGCGACGCGGGCGCGCACGCGGCTCACGGGTGACCTCGTGGATTTCAATTCAGCCTGAGCCGAGCGGGCGCACCGCTTGCGGGAATCGTGGGACTTCGTTTCACGCGGAGGGGCGGCGGGGAGCGCCTCTACGTCACTCGGCGCAATCAGGAGGACTCGTCGGGAAGACGCTGTCGGGGCAGGCGCCGCAGGAGTGGCAGTCGTCGCACTCTTCGGGGATGTCCGAAGGGCAGTCGGGATCGTAGGCGCCGCAGCCGCAGTCGCAGGTCAGGCCATCGGCGTACTCAGACGCGGCGCACGTCCACCACGAGGGCGGTGGCGGCTGATAGCAGCTACCGTTGTTGGTCGGATCGATGATGCCGGGACAGAGCGGCCTCCGTGAGCAGCTACCCTCGCCACTGCAGAAGTCGCAGCTCTCGACGTTGGGAGTCGCGCAATCGGGGTCCACCACACCGCAGCCGCAGTCGCAGGTGTGAAAGTCGCGGTAACGGTGCGGAGGGCAGCGCCAAGCGGGCGGCGGTGGCACGCAGGTTGCGGTATCATCTGGTGATATTTTGCCGGGGCAATCCGCGCCCGAGCAGCCGTGATTGCATCTTTCGCACGCCTCGAGGGCGCTCGACTGGCAGTCCACGTCGATGGCGCCGCAGCCGCAGTCGCAGACGCCGTCGCCATAGTCGCCGTAGCATTCCCAGGCCTCGGGCTGGTAGCAGCGCGAGAGGTCGCCAGGGCGGATGGCCGTGGCGCAGCCATCTTTCCTGGAGACGGCGCAGGATCCGCTTCCCGCGCTACCCGCGCTTCCCCCTCGGCCCGCTGCCGTCGAGTCGGCTCCGCCGGCGTCCCTTCCCCCGGCACTCTCGCCATCGAGCGGCGCGGGGCGGCCGCCGGCGCTCTGCCCCGCCGAGGAGGCGCCCCCGACCGCGGTCGAAGCAGCCCCTGTTCCGGTGCCGCCCGCTCCGTCGGTGTGGGTTCGCCCCGCGACCGCGCCTGGCCGCAGCACGTCGTCGTGCGCCGTTCGACCGCCGCCCCGATTCGACCGGACTCACGCCGAAGTGCTGCTTCGCCGCGCCGCCATCGGCTGCAAAGCTCAGCCCCGCGTTCCCCATCGCTTGCTTGATCGGCTGAGCCTCGTTGCCCGGCGCGAGCTGCCTGAGCCGCTCGGGAAGGCGCGCAAACTCGTCGAGCACGGTTGCCGCGCCAGCAGGCGCCGTGGTCTCCCACACGAGAGTGTCGCCCTCAGCTCGCACGTCGAAGCTGAAGAAGCGGCAGCACTGATGCTCCTTTTCCCACGCTGCCAAGTGCGCGAGCAGCGGGCTGAGCCACGCCCACAAGCGCTCGGGCGACGTCCCGCTCAGTACTTTGCTGTCAGCGTGAGGCGCGCGTTCAGCGGCGGCCCCGGAACGTAGTGAAGGGCCGGGATTTCGCTGGCAGCGCTGGCGCCAGGCCAATAGCTGGCGAAGTGGTACTCGGCTTCGCGAACGTGGCGGTTGAGCAGGTTTTCGACCTCGAGCTCGAGCCTGAAGGCGGGCCAGATGTACCCGGCGGTCGCGTCCAGTTGGGTGAAGGTGGCTGAGCGAGCGGCGTGTGGCAGCGGTCGTGGCGCGACCGCGGCGAGGCGCAAGCCGGCGCGGGGTCCGTGCTCGGCGCCGATCGTGCCGAGGATGCTGCCGAATAGTGTGGGCGCGAGCGGCACAGGGTTACCGGAAGCGACGAAGCGAGCGTCGAGCGCGGTCGCGTCCGCCTTGATTTCGACCTGCTTCACGGGGCTGACGCGCAGTGAGAGCTCGCCACCGAGGCGGCGGGTGCCGTTGAGCTCGACGTTCGAACCCGAGACGTGATCGTAGATCGACTCGCGGGCGATGAACGTGGCGAAGGTGCTGAGCTGCGCCGAGAAATGGGACCCGAAACGCAGGCGGGTGCCGAGCTCGAGCGAGTCGCTGACCGTCATGCTCGGCTCGCCGCCGTCGTAGGTCTCCTCCGATAGACCAACGGCGGCGGGGCTGAAGCGTGAGAACGACCGCGCTTCCGGCGGCCGAAAGCCGCGCCCGTAGGCGGCGAACAGGCGTGTGCTCTCGATGACGCGCCATTCCACCACCGCGCGCGGCGAGGCGACCGTGAGCGTGCCACGGCCGCGCGCATCGCCGTCCGCCGCATCCCTCACGCTCACGTGCGCTAGATCCAACCGCACTCCGGCGTCGGCGTGGAGCGAGTCACCCACGGCCAGGCCGAACCCCGCCAAAACGTGCGTGAGCGCTTGCGTGGCGGCGAGCCCGCGCTCCAGCGTGAGAGGCCGCTCCGCTTCGTCGGTATGTTGCTGTCGTTGCTCGAGCCGGTCGATGGCCGTGCCCGCCGCCAGGTGGCCTGTGAAGCCGGCGAGGAGCACGCGCGAGAGCTGCAGCTTGGCGCCCAAGCTGAACGCATCCTGCTGCTGCAGGCGAAAGTCACCGTGCTGCCGGTCGTGGAGGTAGCCGGTGAAGCTCTCGAATATTTCTAGTCGACGCGCGCCGCCGTAGACCAGCGCCTGCACTTGCGTCGCACCGCGCCGAAGCTGGTAGTCGAGACCGCTCAGCGCCCGCAGCGACGCCCCCCGCAAACGCTCGCTGTAGCTGTCGCGAAACCCGATGCGCTCACTCGTCAGGTCGTCATCGCGAAGCGCGCCCGGCAGCTCGAAGCGGGCGATATTGGCGGCCCCCAAGAAGCTGAGTCTTCCCGAGCGTTCGGAGCCAAAGAACCGCCGGCGTCCGAGCAGCGCGCCCTTGTTCACGCCGCGGCGGACGCCGAAGCCGTCGTCGTGCACGGTCTCGCTCGCGATGAAGTCGTGGCCGTCGCCTTCGCGAGGTGAATACATCACGACGCCGCGGTGCCGATTCGTGGTGCCGACGGTGTACGAGGCGTAAAGTCCGAGGTCGTCGTCGGCCACGCCGAGGTGGTAATCGGCAGTGCCGGCCAGCGCGAACGCACCTTGGTGGAGCGTGAACGGCCCCTTCGTGACGCGAGCCGTAGAAACCGCCTCGGGGATGATGAAGCCCAAGTCGAGGTAGCCCTGCGCGTGGACGTTAGACCACTCGTTGATCGGAATCCCGTCGACCGTGACCTCGAAGTCCGAGCCGTGCGCGGCATCGAAGCCACGCACCAAGAATTGATAGCCCTTGCCCTCGCTGCCATGTTGCACGAGCGTCACCCCCGGGACGAGGCGGAGCGCATCCTCGCTGGTGCGGCGAGGCACCGCTCGAAAATCGCGCGGAGTGACCAGCGTGGTCGACGCCGTGACCGCTTCCTGGCTGGGCGAGCCCGTGATGGTGATGGTCACGGGCTCGGTCTCGGGCGCGAGCTCGCTGGGCTCGTGGGCCCACGCGCGCGCCGGGATCAGGGCACAGCAGATGCCCAGCGCGCTCAGTCGGCGGGGTTGGCTTCGCAGTGGCCCTCTCCGTCGACGTGACCCAGCGTGCGCTGCTGCGCCACCAAGAAGCTCCACAAGTCGCTGATGTCCTCGTTGCCCGGATCGTAGGCGCCGATGTCGGCTTCGCCCAGCTCGGCCGCCGTGAGCTCGCCGTCCGCGTCCGCGTCCGCGTCGGCCAGCGGCTGAAAGAGGAGCTGGGGCTCTTCTGCGACGAGGCTGTCGTAAAAGAGGTGATCGGCGTGGAGCGTGATCTGAAAGACCGCGGTCTCGTCCTTCTGCACAAGCGTCGTCGTCTCGCAGTGCGAGTAGTGCGTGGGGGAGTCGAAACTCCAGCTAAACTTCTTGGTCACGCCTTCACGCTCGGCGGAGCCCTCGATCTCCGCCTTCATGACGCTGAAGCTCGGCGACTCATGGTTACCCACCGCGACCGAAACCGTGCCGACTTCATGTCCCTCCCCATCGGACGGTTCGTGCACGCCGACAGGAGCGGGCTCTGCCAGCACGACTCCGCCCACCGAGATGTGCCTCAGAGTGACGTCGAAGCGGCTGAACTCGATCGCCCAACCGTCGTCGACGTCGCGCGCCGGTATACCCTCCTCGATGAACGACTCGCCATAGGCGCGCACGCTGACGCTGCCGGTGCCGGAGTCGTCACTCGAGTCGTCGCTGCAGCCGCCGAGCACGCTGGCGCCGAGGGCAAGGGTCAGAACCGAAACGTTCAGGAAGTTCATCGGCATTTCCGCGCTTAGGGAGAGCCTTGCACGACGACGAAGTGATCGTGCGTCTGCAAGGTGCGTCGAACCTGGTGGTAGGCCGCCAGCGTGTTCGTATCGGTGGCGGCGGGGTCGATCACGACCTCACCGTCCCCGTCGACGTCGAGCGAGCCGAAATCGATGTCGTCGAAGAGAGTATCCAGCTCGACCGGGTCGCGCGTCATCAGGCGCAACACTAGCCTGCGCTCGCTCCCGTCCACCTGCTCGCCGAAGGGGATGCCCACGAGGTCCCGCGCGTCGGGCGAATCGACAGCCACCCGAAGGTCGATGTCTACGCCGTCTTTACTGGCGGTACCGAGCAGAAGAGCGGTGTGTCCGAGCAGCGGATCTGCGGCCTCCACGTCGTCTTCGGTGGCGTGCGACAGAGTCATGTCGACGCTGTGATACTGCCCGGCCAAGAGCGTCGCGGTGCCGACCGACTCGGTTTCTCCTGGCGTGAAGCGCAGTAGGAAGTGCCCCCGCAGCTCGCCCGTGAGCTCACCGCCCTGGTAATGACCCGGGTGCGCGTGAGCAGCCGGCACAACGGCGTCCGACAAGCGGCGCAGCAGGCTCACATGCGCCTCGCCTGCGCGCGTGAACCTCAGATCGTCGACGACGATGAACGCGCTCGTCACCTCGACCGCGTAACCGAGGTCATTCGTCACCACCTGCAGGCCTGCGCCGTCGGTGGTGACGGGCAGGGTGACCCGCTTCGCCTCTTCCGAGTCCGAGCACGCCCCGAGGGCGACGAGCGCCGTCGCTGCCACTAGCAGCTTGCAACTTCGTGAAGATCGGAGCATTTGAACCGGGTGTTACGAATTGTCAGTTTCGTAGCACCGGACCCTCGCGGGGGGCAAGCCTGTCACCGGTGCGGCACTTCGACCCGCTCAGCCCCCCCGCTGGCGGGGCGCACGCTTCGCACCCGAGATATCGCAACGCCGTGCCACCTGCGGCAGCTCCACCTGGGCAGCGGTGCTAGGCAGGGGTCCATGGCGCAGAGCAGCGGCAAATGTCTGTGCGGGAAGGTGACGTTCACGGCGGAAGGAGTCGAGCGACATTGCCACGCTTGCCATTGCGGTATGTGCCGACGCTGGTCCGGCGGCGCGCCGTTCTTCGGCGTCGGAGTGAAGCAAGTGACTTTCCACGGCAGCGAGCACGTGGCTCGCTATGCGTCGTCGGAGTGGGCCGAGCGCGGGTTTTGCACGAGCTGCGGCACGAGCTTGTTCTACTTCCTGAAGGCCGAGCAGCTGTACACGCTCGGAGCCGGCACCTTCGACGAACCCTCGCAGTTTAGCCTCGCCCGTGAAATTTTCATCGATCACAAGCCGCCCGGCTACGAGCTCGCGGGCGATCATCCGCGACTGACCGAAGCCGAGGCCTTCGCCGCTGACGGAGACCCCGACCCTCGCCAGTAGCGTCGCGGCTCCTCCTCCGAGCCACTTTCAGGCGCGGTGGATGGAGGCTTCACGCCGTTCGAGTCGCGGAGTCGCGGGGGCGTTGCTCGAGCGGGTTCGGGCCTCGCGCCAGGTTCAAGGCCGTGCCGACCAAGGCCAAGTGCGAGAACGCCTGCGGGTAGTTGCCGAGTTGATGGCGCTGAAGTGGGTCGTACTCCTCCGCGAGCAGGCCCACGTCGCTACGCAGATCGAGCAGCCGCGTGAACAAGCGGCGCGCGTCGGCCTCGCGCCCCGCCAGGATCAGGTTGTCAGCCAGCCAAAAGCTGCAGGGTAGGAACACGCCTTCGCCCTCGGGCAAACCGTCGCGTGTTCGATCGGTGCGGTAACGGAGCACGAGGCCGTCGACGGTCAGCTCGCGCTCGATGGTGCGCAGCGTCGAGCGAACGCGGGGGTCGTCGGGGGGCAAGAAGCCCACGAGCGGAAACAGCAAGGCGCTCGCGTCGAGCTCCTTGCCGCCGTAGCGTTGCACGAAGCTACCGAGCTCGGCGTCGTAGCCGTGCTCGCAAACGTCACGCTTGATCTCTTCGCGAAGCGCGCGCCAGCGAGCCAGCGGCCCGGCGAGGCCGAACTGCTCGGCGCTGCGGATGCTGCGGTCGACTGCGACCCAGGCCATCACCTTGGAATGAGTGAAGTGCTGCGGCTCGGCGCGGACCTCCCAAATGCCGTGATCAGGCTCCCGCCACACTTGCTCCAGATGACCGAGCAGAGCCACCTGCAGCGACCAATCCGCTTCGCCGCTGGCGATGCCGGCCTCCCGCGCTTGGTGCAGCACGTCCATCACCTCCCCGAACACGTCGTGCTGCAGCTGACTGTCGGCCGCGTTGCCGATCCGCACCGGCCGCGAGCCCGCGTAGCCCGGCAGCCAATCGAGCGAGCTCTCCGGGAGCCGGCGTTCGCCCGCCACGCCGTACATGATGCGCAGCGCCGATGGCTGCCCCGCCACCGCGCGCAGCAGCCAATCTCGAAAGGCTTTGGCTTCCTCCGTGTAGCCGGCGTCGAGCAGGGCGAGCAGGGTCAACGTGGAATCGCGCAGCCAGCAGTAGCGGTAATCCCAGTTGCGCACGCCGCCGAGCAGCTCCGGCAACGACGTGGTGGGCGCCGCGACGAGGCCGCCCGTTGGGGCGTAGGTCAGCGCTTTGAGCGTGATCAGCGAGCGCCGAACAGCTTCCTGCCACTCACCGCGGTAAGAACACTTGGCGGACCAATCGCGCCAATAGGTTTCGGTCTCGCGCAAGCTCTGCTCGGCGTCGACGACGGGCGGCGGAGGGAGGTGCGAAGCGCAGTAGCTGAGCACGAAGGCCACGCGCTGCCCGGCCGCGACGCTGAAGTCGGCGACGGTCGTCAGGTCCTCCCCGTGCGATTCAGCGTCGGATTGCAACGTGACCATGTCGGGGCCGGCGATGGCGCGCAGCTGGCCGTCGCTCAGCCGCGTCACCCAGGGCACCAGCGCGCCGTAGTCGAACCTCAGCACCAGCTCCGAGCGCAGTGCCAGCGTGCCGCGCCGACCCACGACGATGCGCACGAGGTTCGAGACGCGAGAACGCTCGATCGGCATGAAGTCGATCACGGTGACCGCGCCGTCCGCGGTCTCGAAATCGGTCTCGAGGATCAGCGTGTCCTGGCGGTAGCGCCGCCGTGAGCTCGTGACGCCGTCGCGCGGAGCAATCTGCCAGCGGCCGTGCTCCGCGCCTCCCAGCAGCGCCGCGAAGCACGCTCCCGAGTCGAAGCGCGGCCAGCACAGCCAGTCGATGGAGCCGTTGCGCCCGACCAGCGCGGCGGTCTCGCAGTCTCCGATCATGGCGTAGTCCTCGATACGGAGGTGCGTCGTGGGCTGCATCTGAAACCCAGGGTGCCAGATTCATGCCAGCGGATCGACCGAGGCGGCTCAGCGCCGAGCGTGAGGGCGGCCCCACGGACAGCTTGAAGGGGCAGGGCCGCTTGGCTAGAAGCCGGCGTGACCTTCGTTCCGGCCCACGCTCTCGTCGGTGAACCCACGGCCCCCAAGCTCGCGCTGCTGCTCCACGGCGCGCTCGGGAGCGGCAGCAACCTGCGCAGCCTCGCGCTCAAGCTGAGCAAGCTCCGACCGGAGTATCGCTTCTGCCTCGTCGATCTGCGCCACCACGGCGACTCTCGAGGCGCGCCGCCGCCGAACACACTCGAGGCCTGCGCGCGCGATCTCGCGTCGCTCATCGCCGAGCTCGGTCAGGAGCCCGAGGTGATCGCGGGTCATTCGTTCGGGGGGAAGACCGCGCTGATGTTCGGCTCGCTCTATCCGGGTCGCGCGCGGCAGCTCTGGATCCTCGACTCGAACCCGGGCAGTCAGGCGCCGAGCGCCGAGAACGAGGTGATCCGCGTGATCGCAGCCGTGCGCGCGACCAGTACCCCTGCCGCGGACCGCGCGGTCGTGGTGGGCGAGCTAACGGCCCAGGGCCTGAGCTCCGGCACCGCGAATTGGCTCGCCACGAACCTCGTGCGCCAGCCGAGCGGCCTCGTCTGGCGCTTCGACTTGGACGCCATTTACGAGCTGATGCTCGACTACTTCCGTGTGGACCTGTGGCCGGTCCTGGAGTCCGGGGAGAGCGGTTCAGACTTCCGCGTGGTCGTCGCCGAGCGGAGCGATCGCTGGGCGCCCGAGAATCGTGCCCGTTTGCAGACACTGGTCGACCGCGTGCCGTCGAGGCGGCTGCACGTGGTGCCGAACGCCGGCCACTGGCTACACGTGGATAACCCGAGCTTTCTACTCGAGCTCATGGCCCGCGATCTGTACTAGTGTGAGCGACCCTAGCTCTATTCAATTGGAGGATTAGCGTATGGGTCGTTCGTCAGGTTTGTTGGGATTGTCGTGGTCGTTACTCGCCGCTGCGGCGCTTCTCGGGTGCGGCGCTAGCCAGCCGGCCGCAAGCTCACCCGCCGAGCCCGGCGTCCAGCCCGCCGACGCGGGGGGTGGCGGCGCCGACGTGTGGAGTGACTCGATGTCCGACAAAGAGAAGGGCATCTTCATGAAGAAGAAGGTCGTGCCGCCGATGGCCAAGACCTTCCAGGAGTTCGACAGCGCCAAGTACGCCGACTTTGGCTGCAAGACCTGTCACGGCCCCTCCTTCAAGCCGCACCCGGCCGATTTCTTGCCCGAGCTGCATGTGAAGGACGGCAAGCTCGAAGAGGCCGAGAAGGATCCGAAGATGGCCGAGTTCATGGGCACGAAGGTCGCGCCGCAGATGGCCGAAATCTTCGGCAAAAAGCCGTACGACCCCGCGACGGGCGAGGGCTTCGGCTGCGGCGGCTGTCACAAGATCAATAAGTAACGGAAGGGGCGCTCGAAAGGCGTTCGCCGCCCGCGATCGCCGTCTCGCGCCCCTTTTGCTCCGACCTGCTCGCCCAAGCGGGCGCAGGCCGGACCTAGCGCGAGAAGTGACTGCCCGCCGCTACCGCAAGCTTCGCCGATCCGCCCACGCGCCCCGCGCGCGTCTCCCCCCCCACATTCCCCGCCTCCCCGTCTCCCTGTTGCATTTTCTCGCCGCCACCCGCCGCTGCTGGGCGCGGGAGCTCCGCGCGATTGGCGCTAAGCTGAGCGCGTGAGCTTCGACATGGGCACGCTGGTAGCCGGCTTCGCGGTGTCGGGCATTGGCTTCGTGCTCTTCAGCTACGGGCGGAAGATGAGCCGCGCGCCGCACGTGCTGATCGGGCTCGTGCTGATGGTGTTTCCGTACTTCGTACCGAGCGTGCTGGTCGCGCTGGGCATCGCCGCGCTGCTCTGCGCCCTCCTCTACTTCGTGGTCCGGGCCGGCTACTGAGCCTCGCACACCCTCGCGGTCATCCGCAGTGAATCGAACTGGAACACGCTCTCCCAGCTGTACGCGACCAGATCGAACGAGTACTCCCTGCCTGCCATCTCGGCGACCTCGGCTCGTGACACGTCGTAGCTGAACGCCTTCCACGCCGCCTGCGCCTCGTCGCCCGGCCAGCTGTGAAACTCGGCGGTCGGGCTGGTGGCCCCGAGCTCGTAGAAGGCGGCCACCGTGTAGTCGTCGCCGGGCAGAGTGAGGCCCGGCGCTACCTTGTAGTAACCCGATAGCGTGATGCTAACGGCGCGCTCGGGGATCACGACGTACTGCAGGAGATCGGCGTACTCTTGCTCTTCGGCGCCGCTCACGGCCGGGCCGAACTTCGCGATGTTGGGTGGGGTTTGGGCCTGGGCGCTGGCGAAGATGTTCTGATCAGCGAAGGTATCGGACGTCTCGACCCAATCCTCGTTCTTGCCGTCGAAGCCAGGGTCAGTCAGCAAATCGAGGTCGTCGGTGGGGCCCGCGACGCAGCCGACGCCTGCCTGACAGGTTTGGCACTTCATAGCGTCGCAGGCCGAATCGTCGGCCGTGTTTCGACATTTGCCGCTCGGGAGGCAAACGTCGACCGTGCAGACGATGTCGTCGTCGCAGTCGGCGGCTGACTCGCAGCCCGCCGGCGCTCCCGCGGCAGTGCTGGTGGCGCCGCCGTTGATGGCGCCGCCGCTGTCGCCGCCGCTGGTGTCGCCGCCGCTGGAGCTGCCGCCGGTCGTCTCGCCGCCGCGGGTACGACCGCTCTCGCCCGCGTCACCGGAGGCGGGAGCGCCGGCGTCGGTTAGCCGTGAGCCGCCCCCCGAGGAGGCGTGTTCGTCGAGGTCGGGGTCGATCTCGTACTCGGAGATGCCAATGATGCGTGAGCAGGCGCCCACCGCAATTGGCAGACCGATGAGCAGACCGAGGAACGACCGCGAGCGACGCATGCCGGCGAATCATGGCACACGGTCGCTTGCGCCCGCTATCAGTCTTCGCTCATCAACCGCGCCAAGAAGGACTCGAGCGCGTCGAGATCTGCCGGCGGCTCGCAGCTCGGGCATGGCTCATTCGGCGCGCCCGCGCCCGGTAAGCGCGGGATGACCTCGTACTCGAGCGAGCAGCGCCGACAGCGCAGCCGGCTCGGCGAAACGCGCTCGGCGGGCAGCACGCGGGCGGCCAGCTCTCGCTCCGCGCGGGCCTGCGAGCGCTTCGCGAACTCGGGATGGTCGAACAAAGACAGCAGCTTGCCGCTCACGAGCGCACGCTCCGTGGCTTCAGCTGATCGAGCGCGCGGGTGAGCAAGACCCGCACCGCCTCGGCCCGCGCGAAGCGTGCCCCCGGCAGCTCACTGCGCATGCGCTGAGCGAACTCGTCCACCCGGCCGATCAAGCTGCCGGGCAGGCGGACGACCAGCTGGCTGTCGTTGCTGCCGCGGGGCGGCGCGGGGCGGGTGGGTTTGCGCTTGCGAACGGCCATGAAGCTCGACGCTTTCGTAACACAGTCGATCCCTAGTGCAATGCATTTGATTTCATTTGCATTGCATTTACGCCGTGGTCGGTCTCGACGCGACGCGCCGACGTACGACTCCGCGCCAACGTACGACTCCGCGCCAACGTACGACTCCTCGCCGGAACGACGGGCGCCGACGAGATGGCGCCCCCTCCGCCGAGCGGAGCCCTCCGACGGACCGAACGCAGCCGCGAGCGGGCAGTTACTGAGCGGCGAGCGCGCGCCGCGACGGCGCCTCGAGCTTGTGCAAGAGCGCCGCGACCTGGTTGGCTACGGTTCGCTCCGAGCGCTGCCGACCTCGAGCGATGTCGGCGTTCGTGTAGCCCATGCGCACCAGAGCCAGCACCTCGCGCTCGGCCGGCGTGAGCTCGGCGTGGCGCTCGCTGTCGCGCGGCGTTCCGAGCAGTCGCGCCGCCAGCGCCACCACCTCGGTGCGGCTGTGCACGCCGAGCTTGAGCGCCGCGCTCAGCAGGGCTTGGCTCACCGCAGGGGTCGTCACGCCCAGCGCGTAGGCGACGGCCTTCCCGCTCAAGCCACGCGCGCTGAGCTCCACCACTTGAGTCTCGAGCCGCGACAGCTGCCGAAGCCGCTGCGTCGCGCGGGTGTCGATGACCGAGTACAGGCGCTTGCCGTCGGACTCGACGCGCTCGACGATGCCCCACGTTCCGCTGACCAGCGCGCTCCAGGCGCTGGCGGCCGACTCGAGCCCGCGGTGCTCACGCAGGCGTAGCCGCTCCACGCTCTTGACGTGGTCACTCAAGGCGACCTGGTTGCTGGCTTCTTTCAGCTCTTGCTCGGCGTGCAGCAGCCGTCCGTCGGGAGAGAGCAGACCGAGGGTGGCAGCGGGCTCGAGGCGCAAGCGCAGGCCCGCTTCCAGGTGCAGCGCTACCTGCACGAGCAGACGGTGATCACGGGCGGCCAAGCGCAGGCGCTCGATCGGGTACGGCACGCCGATGGTCACCGAGTACTGGTCGACGATCCCGACGAGGCCGAGCACGTCGCTTCCGTCGAATAGATTCTGAAACTCCGCCGCGCCCGGCGTCGGCTCCATGCCGAGCCCGGCGATGGTGGAGCAGTACGTGGGACAGCGCGCGTAGGGGTCTAGATCAGCAGTCGGCACGGCGGCTCCCTGTGCCCCCATGTAATCAGTGACCCTGGCTTCCGTGCTGGCGTAGCCGACCGGCGTGTAGTGCGTCTCGTCGCGGCGCACGACGGCCGCGTTCACCAGCACACCGAGGAAGAAGCGCCGCCCTGCGTCGATGAGCCCCGCGCACCAGGCAGTCAAGTCGCCATGCCCGGAATGCGCCGCCTCGATCACTCCGAGAGCTTCACTGACCCGCACCACTGCTTGAGTCGACACCGCCTCCGCACGGTAGTGGGGCCGCCTCGCGAGAGGGCATAGTCAATTGTTACGCTCGCAACCCGAAACATCGGCAAAACATGCAGCCGCACGTCACTCCCCGCTGGTTACTTGTTCGCCGGGCGCTCCTGCAGCACCGCAGTCCGGAGACTGCCTTGCTCAGACCTGAGGGGTCATGCCGCCGCCGGCGAGCGTCGCGATGTCGCGATTCTCGAGCACCCGCTCGCGTGAGCCGCCTTTGACGAGCGCGAGCATGGCCTGCCCGAGCTCTTCCGTGGTGGTGACATAGCTCGGCAAGAGGCGCTTGAGCGCTGGGTACAGCGGACCCACGAGCGTCGACAGCGCCCCGTACCAGCGCTTCTTCGTGGGCACGCCGTGCAGCGGTCGCACGAAACCAGGCCGCAACATGTAGGCGCGCTCGAATGGCATCGCCAGCAAAGCATTCTCGGTGGCGCCTTTGACGCGCGCCCACATCTCGAAGCCCTTTTCGGTCGCGTCGGTGCCGCCGCCGGAAACGTACACGAACGTCATCTTCGGGTTGAGACGCTCGAGCGAGCGCGCGACCTGTAAGGTGAGGTCGTACGTGATGCGACGGTACTCCTCTTCACTTTTGCCGACCGCCGACACTCCCAGGCAAAACAAGCAGGCATCGTAGTCAGCGAGCTCGTGCTCGACGAGCGAGAGATCGGTCACGTCTTGCTGCAAAAGCTCGCGCAGCTTGGGGTGCGCTTGCCCGCTGGGGCTCCGTCCGATCGCCAGCACGGCCTCTACTTCGGGATCGAGTAAGCACTCTCGCAGCGCGCCCTGACCGACCATACCGCTGGCACCGAACAGAATGACCTTCATCGTAGTTTGCTTACCTCCAGGGCTACACGGCTGTAGGACCGTAATAAGCAACTTGATGACTGGAGGCCGGTTTGTCAAACCAGAGCCGCGCCGGGCGCGCTGATGCCGGCCGTCAGCGTCGCAGCAACGAACGGCCGCGCTGACGAGGCTCGAGCTTGCCGAGCTTGGCGCGAGCGCCCGGAGCCGCGGTGAGCAAGCGCGCTTCGAACTCGCTCGGATCCCGCGTGACGAACAAGGGCTCGCCTAGCGCGGAGATGAACGCAGGGCTCAGCTCGCTGCCCGGCCACCACAAGATGTTCACCTCTTCGAACTTGCGCCGCTGCTCGCTCACGACGCGCACGAACGCGCTGCGCGCCAGCAGGTCATAGGTCTCGAGCGCCTGCGCGTCAGCGAAGTACTTCAGCGGGCGGAGCTTGGCGGCGAGCCGCAGGTTCGCGGCGAACGCCTCTCCCACCCGCGCCGAGAGCACGCGGCTGAAGCGGGCGTAGTAGACGCCCTCGTCGGCCCAGCCGAACGTGGCAGAGCCTTCGGCGTCCGTAATCAGCTCGAAAGGGGCGGCGTGAGGCATTTCCCTTCCGATAGTGACGGCCGGCCCTCGAGTCCGTTAAGCAAACATAATCTGTTAAGTTGTCTTGACAACTTGAGGCGCCGGCGCGAGGGTTCCGGCGGTGCTGAATCCGGGCTCTCCCCTCCCGCTTTACCAGCAGCTCGCCGAGCTGCTGAGCCGCGAGATCGCGAGCGGCGCGCTGGGCCCAGGCGCCCGCTTGCCATCGGAGCCCAGCCTGGCCGAGCGCCATCACATCGGGCGACCTACCGTCCGTCAAGCAACGGAGCTGCTCGTGCAGCGAGGGCTGGTCGAGCGGCGCCGTGGCTCGGGCACCTACGTGCGCAGCGCGCCGCGTCGGGTCGATCTGTTCTCGCTCGGCGGCACGCGGCAGAGCTTCCGCGAAGGCGGCATCGAGCTCGAGACGAAGCTGCTCGGCCGCGTCACGGAGCGCGTCGTCGAGAGCGACGTCGAGAACCCGTTCGCAGAGCGCCGGGCGCTGGTGCTCACGCGCCTGAGCCGCATCGAGCGTCAGCCGGTGCTGCTGGAGCGCGTGTACTTCGAGCCGTCGCTGTTCCCCGGGCTCGACGCGCTGGAGCTCGACGGCGCGTCGCTGTCGCGCGTGGTGGAAGAGCGCTACTACCTCAGAGCGACCCACGCCGAACAGAGCTTCCGAGTCGCCACGCCGCCGGACGACGTGCGGCGCGCGCTGGGCCTGCCCGCGGTGGCGCCCACCCTGCTCGTGAAGCGTGCCTTGTTCTTCCCTCGCGCGCCGCGGGCGGTTTTTGCCGAGCTGTTTTGCCGCACCGAGGAGCTGGTGTTTTCGCAGACGATAGGAGCAGAGTTACGCCATGACTGAGTCGATACGCGCAGTTTCAGGCTATTTCGAGGGTTTCGGCGGCGCCTTCATCCCCGAGGTGCTCCAGGCCACGTTCGAGGAGCTGAAGCGCGCCTTCGAGGACGCGCGCCGCGACCCGACCTTTTGGGCCGAGTACAGCGAGCTGATGAGCACGTACTCTTGCCGACCGACGCCGCTCACGTTCGCGGAGAACCTGACGCAGCATTTCGGTGGCGCGCGCATCTACATCAAGCGCGAGGATCTGAACCACACCGGCGCGCACAAGGCGAACAACGTCATCGGGCAAGGCTTGCTCGTGAAGCGCATGGGCAAGAAGCGCGTCATCGCCGAGACCGGCGCGGGACAGCACGGCGTGGCCACCGCCACCATGGCCGCCAAGTTCGGCTTCGCCTGCACCATCTACATGGGCGAGCTCGACGTCGAGCGCCAGCGACCGAACGTGTTCTGGATGGAGCGCCTCGGCGCCACCGTGGTGCCGGTGAAGGACGGCTCGCGCACGCTGAAGGACGCGATCAACGAGGCCTTCCGCGATTGGGTCTCGAACATGGACGACACCCACTACGTGCTCGGCACCGCCTGCGGCCCGCATCCCTTCCCGGAGATGGTGACCTACTTCCAGTCGATCATCGGCCAGGAAGCGCGCCAGCAAATGCTCGATCGCACCGGCCAGCTGCCGAAGCGGGTTTACGCTTGCGTGGGCGGCGGCTCGAACGCGATGGGCATTTTCAGCGGATTCTTGGCTGATCCCGAGGTCGAGCTGGTGGGCGTCGAGGCGGGCGGCGACGGCGTATCGACGCGGCGCCACGCCGCGCGCCTCGCGAGCAGCGACGGCTCGATCGGCGTCGCGCAGGGCTACAAGACGTACTTCTTGCAGAACGAGGACGGCCAGATGAACGAAACGCACAGCGTGGCGGCCGGTCTGGACTACGTGGGCGTTTCCCCCATCTTGGCTCACTTTCACGCGACCCGCCGCGCGCGCTTCGAAGCGGCGACGGACGCCGAGGTGGTCGAAGCGTTGAAGCTCACGATCCGCAAGGAGGGGCTCATCCCCGCCCTCGAGTCGTCGCACGCCTTCGCCCAGGCGTTCAAGGAAGTGGGGACCCTCTCCCCGAAAGACGTGATCTTGATCAACCAGTCCGGGCGCGGCGACAAAGACATCTTCACCGTCGCGGATGCGTTCAAAGACCCGAAATGGGAAGAGTTCATCCAGAAGAAAGCGGAGAGCTACCGTGCTTGAATCGTATTTGAGCGAGCGGCGCCAGAAGCGCGACATCTTGCTGATGACGCACATCGTGCTCGGGCATCCTCATTTCGACACCAGCCTGAGGCTGGTGGAGACGATGGTGAAGGCGGGCGTGGATCTGATCGAGCTACAGATCCCGTTCTCGGAGCCGATGGCGGATGGCCCGGTGATCCTGCGCGCCAATCAAGAGGCGCTGGCAGGCGGCGCGACCGTCGAGCGCTGCTTCGAGGTGGCGAGCGAAGTAGCGCGCCGCTTCGACATCCCGTTCCTGTTCATGAGCTACTACAACGTGCTGTTCAAGCGCGGGGTTTCGGCCTTCGTCGCCCGCATGCAAGAGGCGGGTCTGCGGGGAGCCATCGTGCCGGACTTGCCGCCGGAGGAAGGCGACGAGTACCTGAAGGCAATGCACGAGCACGCGCTCGCGCCCATCTTCATCTACTCGCCGAATACGGGCGACGAGCGACTGAAGGCGATCGCGAGCCACGCCCGCGGCTTCGTCTACTGCGTGGCGCGCAAGGGCGTCACCGGCAGCGCCACCTCCTTCAGCGAGGATTTGTCGAGCTACCTCGCGCGCGCTCGCGCTGCCACCCAGCTGCCGCTGGCGGTCGGCTTCGGCGTCAAAGAGAAGCAAGACGTCGACTTCCTGCGCGGCAAGGCCGACATCGCCGTCGTCGGCAGCGAGACCCTGCGCGTGCTCGATCGCGCCGGCGTCGCCGAGGTCGGTCCGTTTTTGGCCAGCTTGCGCTAACGCGCAGCGCGGTCAGGCTCAGCCGAGCTCGGCCGCGTAGAGGTGACCGAAGCCTTCTTGCTCGAGGGCGCGGCGGATGGCGGGCCGTGCGAGCACGCTGGAAACGACGCGGCCGTAGCGGGGGAGCTCAGCGACGGGCAGCTCGAAGCGGCGCGCCCAGAGGAAGAAGACGCTGAGGTAGGCGTCGACGAGCGAGTAGCGCTCGCCCAAGGCGTAACCCTGCGCCGGCAGCCGCGCCTCCAGGTGGCGCAGCAAGTCGAAGAAGCGTTGCCTGCCATCTATTTTGAGGGCCGCTAGGGCTGCCTCGTCGTCGGTGTAACGCTGCGGCCTGAAGTAGCTGATGAACGCGACGTGCACGGCGCTGGCGAGCAGGCTCATCCATTCGTTGGCGCGCGCGCGGAGCAAAGGCTCGCGCGGGAGCAACTCGCGCTCGGGCGAAACGTCCGACAGGTAACCGAGCAGCGCCGGCGTCTCGGTCAAGATGACGCCTGGCGCGACCTCGAGCGCGGGGAGGCGCCCGAGCGGGTGAACAGCGCGGTACTGCTCGGAGTACTGCTGCCTTTCGTTGATCGAGACGAGCTCGAGCGCGTAGGGCGCGCCCAGCTCCTCGAGGGCAAAATGAGTCGCCATCGAGACGGAGCCAGGAGAGAAATACAAACGCGGTACGAATGACATGCGGGCGCTGATTAGCCAAACCGCGCACATGCACAAAACGCATTGATTTCATCGTTGTCATCTCTTCTACTCATGAGCAATGACCAGCACGCTCGAGACGCGGGATTTGCGCCTGGTAGCCACCATCGCCTCGGCGGGCGGGGCGACGCGCGCAGCCCAACAGCTCCACCTGAGCCAGTCCGCGGTGAGCCACCAGCTGCGCGGCTTGGAGGAGCGCCTCGGCATCCCGCTGTTCGAGCGTCGCGGCCGGCGCCTCGAGATCACCGCCGCCGGTCGCAAGCTGGTCGACTTGGCGGCCCAAGTGCTCGAGCCGCTGCGGCGCGCCGAGCTCGAGCTGCGTCGAGGTCTACTTACGGAGCGGCCGAAGCTGCGCGTCGCCACGCAGTGCTACACGGCCTATCACTGGCTACCGAAGGCGCTGCGAGCGCTCGGGGCCCAGCACCCCGAGCTCGAGCTCGAGCTGCAGGGCGGCGTGATGGGGGACGCCGCGCCGCCGCTGCTCGCGCGCGAGGTCGACTTGGTGCTGTGCGTCGTGCCGCCCAAGAAGGCCCGCTTGAAGCGCGTGGCCCTGTTCCGTGACGAGCTGGTGCTGGCGGTGCCGCGCGGTCACCCGCTGGCGCGAAAGCCGTTCGTCAGCGGTCGCGAGCTCGCCGATCAGACCCTGATTCAGACGGAGATCTCCGCGTTGGCGCGCGACCACGTGCGTAAGCTGCTGTTCCCGCCGGGCGTGCAGCCTCCGCGCGTCTTGCGCGTGCCGGTGAGCGAGGCCGTGCTCGACTTGGTGCAGGCAGGGCTGGGGGTCGCGGTCGTCGCGGGTTTTACGCTCCGCGCTCGCCTCGAACGGGGTGAGGTCGAAGCGGTGCGGCTCACGCGGAGGGGCCTGCCCCGCCCCTGGACGGGCGTGTTCCGACCCGAAGCGTCGCTGGCCGGACCCATCGAATGCGTGCTCGAGATCTTCAAGCTCTACCAGCAGCACGCTAAGCATTCGTAACCATTAACGAATACAGAACATCGCTTCCGGCTTGCGGCGACCCTTGCCTGGTACCAGGCTGCGCCCCGCATGCTCACCTTGCAAGGTCCGGCCGCGTTCACCCCTGCCCGTCTCGCGCGGCGGCTCGAGCGACTGCGACGCGACAACCCGGGCATCAGCGCCGTGTCGGCGCGCTTCGTTCATTTCGTCGACGTCACGGCGCCGCTCGACGAGGGCGCGACCAGCATCTTGAGCCGCCTGCTACAGTACGGCCCGCGCCTCGAGCATCGGGAGGTCGACGGGCGCGAGCTGTTGGTGGTGCCGCGCCTCGGGACGATCTCGCCGTGGTCGTCGAAGGCGACCGACATCGCGCACAACTGCGGGCTGTCCGCGGTGCGCCGCGTCGAGCGCGGCATCTGCTATCGCGTCGCGGGCAGCGTGGACGACGAGAAGGCGCTCCGCGCCGCGCTCCACGATCGCATGACCGAGTCGGTGCTGGAGCGCGCCGAAGACGGCGAGAAGCTGTTCGTCCGCGCCGAGCCGCGACCGCTTTCGCGCGTCGACTTGTCGCCGGGTCGGAGCGCGCTCGAAGCCGCCAACAAGCGGCTCGGCCTGGCCCTCGCCGAGGACGAGATCGATTACCTGATGAAGAGCTACGCCGCGCTCGGTCGCGACCCAACCGACGTCGAGCTGATGATGTTCGCGCAGGCGAACAGCGAGCACTGCCGGCACAAGATCTTCAACGCCGACTTCATCATCGACGGTAAAAAGCAGGAAAAATCGCTGTTCAGGCTGATCAAGGTGAGCACCGAGCAGAGCCCGGGCGGCGTGCTCTCGGCTTACAAAGACAACGCGGCCGTCATGGAAGGCCACGTCGGCGCGCGCTTCATGCCCGACCCCACGAGCGGCGTTTACGGCTACAGCACGGAGCCGATCGACATCTTGATGAAGGTGGAGACCCACAACCACCCGACCGCGATCTCGCCCTTCCCCGGCGCCGCGACGGGCGCGGGCGGCGAGATCCGCGACGAAGGCGCGACGGGCCGCGGCTCGAAGCCGAAGGCGGGCCTGACGGGCTTCTCCGTTTCGAACCTGCGCCTGCCGGGCGCGGTGCGCCCGTGGGAGGTGAGCTACGGGAAGCCGGCCCGCATCGCCAGCGCGCTCGACATCATGCTCGAAGCTCCGCTCGGCGGCGCGGCGTTCAACAACGAGTTTGGCCGCCCCAACCTGTGCGGTTACTTCCGCACCTTCGAGCTGTCCGCGCCGGGGCCGGCCGGGCGCGAGGTGCGCGGATATCACAAGCCGATCATGCTCGCGGGCGGGCTCGGCAACATCCGGCGTGACCACGTGCAGAAGCGGGAAATCCCGCCCGGCGCGAAGCTGGTGGTGCTCGGCGGCCCTGCCATGCTGATCGGCCTGGGCGGTGGCGCGGCCTCGTCGATGGCCTCGGGTGCGTCGGAAGAGGACTTGGATTTCGCTTCGGTGCAGCGCGACAACGCCGAGATGGAGCGCCGCTGCCAGGAGGTGATCGATCGCGCGTGGGCGCTCGGCGACGACAATCCGATCGTTTCGATTCACGACGTCGGGGCGGGCGGCTTGTCGAACGCGCTGCCGGAGCTGGTGAACGACAGCGGCCGCGGCGCAGAGCTGCTCTTGCGCGCCATCCCCAGTGACGAGCCGGGCATGTCGCCGCTGGAGATCTGGTGCAACGAGGCGCAAGAGCGCTACGTGCTCGCGATCGACGCGGCGGCCCTGCCCGTGTTCGAAGAGCTGTGCCGGCGCGAGCGCTGCCCGTACGCGATCGTCGGCACCGCGACCGCCGAGCGCCAGCTCAAGCTCGACGACTCCCACTTCGCCGAGCGACCGATCGACCTGCCGCTCGAGGTGCTGCTCGGCAAGCCGCCCAAGATGACCCGCAACGTGGAGACCGGCGAGTTCTTGCCGGATTCGCTGCAGCACTCCCGCATCGACCTACTTGAGGCGCTAGCGCGGGTGCTGCGCCTACCGACGGTGGCCGACAAGACGTTCTTGATCACCATCGGCGACCGCACCGTTACCGGCCTGTGCGCGCGCGACCAGATGGTGGGCCCTTGGCAGGTGCCGGTGGCAGACGCCGCCGTCACGACCAGCGGCTTTCAGTCTTACACCGGTGAAGCCATGGCCCTGGGTGAGCGCACGCCGCTCGCGCTGCTCGACGCGGCGGCGTCGGCGCGTATGGCCGTCGCGGAGGCCATCACCAATATCGCGGCCGCCCCCATCGCCCAGCTCTCGCACATCAAGCTCAGCGCCAACTGGATGGCGCCGGCGGGGCACCCGGGCGAAGATGCGCGCCTGTACCGCGCCGTGCAGGCCGTGGGCGCCGAGCTCTGCCCCGCGCTCGGCATCGCGATCCCGGTCGGCAAGGACTCGATGTCGATGCGCACGGTGTGGCGCGAGAACGGAGAAGAACGCTCGGTGACGGCGCCGCTCTCGCTGATCGTGAGCGCGTTCGCCCCCGTGACCGACGTCCGGCGCGCGCTGACGCCGGAGCTCTCGCGCGAAGACGGCCCCAGCGAGCTGCTGCTGATCGACCTCGGACGGGGCAAGAACCGGCTCGGCGGCTCGGCGGTGCTGCAAGTCCACGGCAGCGTCGGCGAGGCGCCGCCCGATCTCGACGATCCGGCGCGGCTTCGCGGGTTCTTTTCGGCGATTCAAGAGCTGAACGCCGAGGGCCTGCTGCTCGCGTACCACGATCGCTCCGACGGCGGCCTGATCGTGACGCTGCTCGAGATGGCGTTCGCGGCGGGCGCCGGGCTCTCGGTGCACATCGACACGCTCGGCGCAGACGCGCTCGGCGCGCTGTTCTCCGAGGAGCTGGGGGCCGTGATCCAGGCGCGCAAGAGCGACGTCGAGCGCGTGCGCGAGGTGCTGGCGCTGGCCGGTCTGTCCGACTGCGTGCACGCCATCGGGAGCGTACTCGACGAAGATCGCGTCGAGGTGCGGCAAGGCGCCAAGGTCCTCATCGAAGAGAAGCGCAGCACCTTGCGCGGCATCTGGTCGGAGACGACGCACGCGATGCAGCGCCTGCGCGACGACGCCGCCTGCGCCGACGAAGAGCAAGCGCTGCGCGTCGACCCGGAGAACCTCGGCCTGAGCGTGAAGGCCACGTTCGGCATCGACGACGACGTGGCGGCGCCGTTCATCGTGAAGAGCGGCAAGAATCGCCCGCGCGTCGCCGTTCTGCGCGAGCAAGGCGTGAACGGGCAGCTCGAGATGGCGGCCGCCTTCGACCGCGCAGGCTTCGCGGCGGTCGACGTGCACATGAGCGACCTGCTCGAAGGCCGCGTGGCCCTGAAGGATTTCCACGGGCTCGCGGCTTGCGGCGGCTTCAGCTACGGCGACGTGCTCGGGGCGGGCGGGGGCTGGGCCAAGTCGGCCTTGTTCCACGCGCGGGCGCGCGCGGAGCTGAGCGAGTTCTTCGCCCGCGCGTCGACGTTCTCGCTCGGTGTGTGCAACGGCTGCCAGATGCTCTCGAACCTGGCGGAGCTGATCCCGGGCGCCCAAGGCTTCCCGCGCTTCGTGCGTAACCGCAGCGAGCAGTTCGAAGCCCGCCTCGGTCGGGTGCGCATCGAAGACAGCCCCTCGGTGCTGCTGCAAGGCATGGCCGGCTCCCTGCTCCCGATCGCGGTCGCGCACGGCGAGGGCCGCGCCGAGTTCGCGGACGCGGCGGAGCAAGCGTCGTTCGCAAAGTCCGGACGAGTGGCCGTACGTTTCGTGGACTCGCACGGCGAGGTGGCCAGCCGCTACCCGGAGAACCCGAACGGCTCGCCGAGCGGCATCGCGGCCGTCACCAGCGATGACGGTCGAGCGACCCTGATCATGCCCCATCCGGAGCGGGTTTTCCGCGCCGTTCAATACTCGTGGCGCCCGCGGGCATGGCAGGAAGATGCCCCCTGGATGCGTTTGTTCCGAAACGCGCGCGTGTTCGTGGGCTAGCGCCGGCCCGCAAATTTGAGGCGAAACCGTAATCTGCTGGTCGGCGCAGCGCGCAGAAGGCGTCTCGCGACTGGCAGCAGGGGCGCCAGTTTGTTACTCCTGGGCGGCCCAATGATCACGGAATCGCTGGCTGCTGAGCTCGAACGACTCCTCACCCTGAACGAGCTCACCGAGCTCAGCCGCGCGTCGCTCGGCCTCGATCCAGAGAGCGTGGGCGGCAGCGCCGCCAAAGCCTCGTTCGCGCGAGCGCTGGTGCAGCGTTGCCTGCGAATCGACGCCGTTCCGGCGCTGCTCGACGCCGTGGAAGCGACGGGCAAGCGCCTGTCCGAGCCGCTGCAAAAGCTGCGGGGCGACGGGCTGGTGCTGGAGCCGCCGCTCGGTCCCGGCGTCGAGCTGGGCGACTACTTGATCTTGGAGGAGCTCGGCAGCGGCCCCACGGCGCGCGTCTACCGCGCGCGGCGCGACGGAGACGACGTGCGCCTGCGCGTGCTGCGCGGCACCGTGCGTCGCCGCGACGCCGAGCGCGCCCTCGTTCAGGCGCGGCTCTGCGGCGCGATCGCCCATCAGGCGTTGCCCGATGGCCTGCAGTCGCAGGCGATCGACTTCGCGGGGCACACGCTGCAGGTCGTCGCTCACGACTTCGTCGCCGGTGAGTCGCTGGCGCAGATCATCGCCAAGGCCGGCGGGCGCCACTTGAACGCGGTCTTGCCGCTCCTGTACGCGCTGTCCGAGCCCCTCGCTACGCTGCACGCCGAAGGTCGCGTGCACGGCGCGCTGCACGCCGGCAACGTGATCGTCACCGACGCCACTCACGCCGCCCCGAAGCTGCGCTTGCTCGACGCCGGCGCGGGGCTTGCGCGCCCGCCCCTGTCGGATCCGGGCGACCAACGCTGGGTGGCGTCGCTCGCGCCCGAGGTGCTGCGCGGCGGCGCCCTGACGCCCGCGTCGGACGTGTATGCGTTCGGAGTGCTGTTTTACGAGCTGATTTCCGGCAAGCCGCCCTTCACCGGGGACAGCGTGGCCGACGTGGCGCTCGGGCACTTGATCGAGACGCCCGAGGCGCTGAGCTTCGTCGCCCCCGGCAACGGCGCATCCCCGGCGGTGGAGACGCTGGTGCGAGCGCTGCTCGAGAAGAGCCCGGAGCAGCGACCGCAGAACGGCACCGAGCTGCTCGAGGGCTTGCGCAAGCTCTGGCAAGCGTCGCAAAGGCCGCCGAGCTTCATCACCGACGATCGCTTGCCAGAGCTGTTCCAGGCGCTGGGGCAGAACCCGAACGACGAAGATGCGGCGGCTCAGCTCGAGTCGATGCAAGACCTCGGGGCGGATCCGGCCAAGCTCGCCGAAGGCTTCTTCGAGCTGGCCAAGGAGCTGCGTGAGAAAGACGAGCAAGGCAGCCGGCGCAGCGTGCCGCGCTTGCTCGCCCGCGCTGCGCGCCTCTACGAGAAGGCCTCGCAGCACGAGTCGGCGGAGAGGCTGTACAAAGGTCTGCTCAAGCTCGAGCCCGACAACCGCGCGACGGCCAAGGCGCTCGACAAGGTCCGGCGCACGCTGGGCAAACACGAAGAGCTGGTGGAGTCGCTGCTCGAGCGCAGCGAGGCGGCGTCGAACGTCAGCGAGCGCGCCGAATACCTGTTCTCGATCGGCGAAGTTTACGCCAACGATCTCGACGACAAAGATCAAGCGCTCGTCGCCTACACGCAGGCGTTCTGCGCAGATCCGACCGTGGATGGCTACGCCGACGCCATCGAGCGCTTGGCGGGGACGCGCTTCCAAGCTTGGGAAGAGGTGTTCGGGCTGTGCTTGGAAGCGGCGGAGGGCGAGCTCTCGACCGAGTCGCAGCACGACTTGTTCGCGCACATGGCGCGCTGGTACGCCGAGAAGGTATCGCGGCCGGACCTGGCCCTGCCGTGGCTGCAGAAGGTGCTGCAAATCGAGCCGAGCCACGAGCGCTCGCTCGAGATGCTGACGCAGATCTACAGGAAAGCGCAGCAGTGGGCGGAGCTGTCGCAGACGCTCGTGCGACGCGCGGACGTAGCGGCGCCGAACTTGGCGCGCGACCTGCGCGCGGAGGCGGCGGAGATCGTGCTCGGGAAGCTGGGCAACGCGCCGGCCGCGCTCGAGATCTTCGAGTCGGTGATCGCCGAAGATCCCGGGCACGAGCGCGCCGTGCGCGGCATGGTGGAGTTGCTCAAGCAGGGCGGCGAAAACAAGCGCGCGCTCAGCGTGCTCTCGGGTCGCGCCGCGGCGCTGTCGGGCGAGCCGCGCCACGCTCTGCTCTGCGAAATCGCGGAGGGTTACGAGGTCGACGTCGACGATCTCGAGGCCGCCGAGAAGGCCTACAGACAGGTGCTGGCGGAGGAGCCGAAGTCCGCCGACGCGCTGCGCGGCCTCGATCGCGTCTACAGCCGCCAGAGCCGCTTCCAAGACTTGGTGAGCGTGCTCGAGCGCGAGGTGGAGCTGGCCGTGACCGCGCGCCAGAAGATCACGCTGCTCGAGCGCTTGGCGGGGGTGTGGGACGAAGAGTTCCTCGATCACGCCAAATCGGCGTCCGCGCTCGAGCAGGTGCTGGCGCTGGATCCGACCCGCGCCGATTCGGCGCGCGAGCTCAGCCGGCACTACCGCTCGCTCGAGAAGTTCGTGGAGCTCGCCGAGCTGTATCAGACGCAGATCGACAAGAGCCAAGACGACAAGATCCGCCTCGACGCCGCGCTCGCCCTCGGTCGCGTGCTGGGCAGCGAGCTCTCGGCCCCGCAGCGCGCCATCGAAGCGTACGAGCTGGCGCTCACGCTCGAGCCCGGCCACAAAGCGGCGCTCGACGCCCTGGCCACGCTGCGAGCGACGGCGGGTGACTCCGAGAGCGCGCTCGACGCCATCGAAGCGCTGGCGGAGGCGGCCAAGACGCCGCGCGAACGCGCCGAGCAATACCAGCGCGCCGCGGCCCTCTTCGAGCAACAGGGTGACCTGGAAGCGGCCATCCAACAGCTGAAGCGGGCCATCGACGCCTGTCCCGAAGACGGCGCGGCCCGCGGCAAGCTCAAGACCAAATACGTGGTCATGGGCAACTACGCGGGCGTGGCGGAGCTGCTCGAAGAAGAGCTCGAAAGCGCCAAGGGCGATCACCAGCGCGCGCAGCTCGCCGGGCAAATCGCGGTTTTGTGCCAGCGCCACCTGTCCGACAACGAGCGCGCGAGCTCGATGGCGCAGCTCGCCTTCCACCTCGATCCGACCGAGCCCGGCGCGCTGCGCGTGCTGGGCAAATTCGCGTTCGACGACGGCAAGTTCGTGGAGGCGGCCAAGCGCTTCGAGCCGGTGATCTCGGTGCTCGAGGGGATGGAGCTCGGTGAGGCGGCGGACGTGGCGCGCCTCTACATCGAGTCACTGGTGAAGGCGGGCTCGGCCGAAAAGGCGATGGTGATGATCGACGGCTTGCGTCGCTTCTTCGCCGACGACGCGCGCTCGCTCTTGGCCATCGCCGACCTCGCCGCCAAGCACGACGCACCCGAGCAGGCGTACGCGCTCACCCAAGACCTGCTCAAGCGGCTCGGCCCGAGCTTGGGCCTGGGCGACGCCGCGCGAGCGGAGCGACTGCGCGGCGAGGCGCTGATCGGCCTCGGCCGGCACGACGAGGGTATCTCCGCGCTCGAGCGCGCGCTCGAGACCGACGCGCGTGACCTCTCGCCGCTCGACGGCATCGCCAAGGCGCACTCCGCGCTCGGCCGCTACGACCAAGCGCTCGAAACGCTGTACCGCAAGCTCGAGCGCACCACCGGCGAAGAGCGCGTGAAGCTGCTGCTCGGCATCGGCGATCTCGCCGCCACCAAGCTGAAGAACCCGGACTACGCGGCCAAGAGCTACCTGCTCGCCCTCAGCGAGAAGCCGAACGATCGCGACATCTTGGCGAAGCTGATGCAGCTCTACGGGGCCGAGAAAGATTGGCCGGCGCTGATCCAGGTCATCACCAAGCTCGCGGAGGTGGTGGACGAGAAGAAGCACAAGGCCAAGTACCTCCACACCGCGAGCATGATCGCGTCACGCGAGCTGCAAGACGCAGCCCTCGCCCAGAAGCTGCTCGAGCAATCCCTGGAGCTCGATCCCTCGCTCGCGCCCGCGCTGGAAGAAGCGCTCGCACAGCGCCAGAAGGCCCGCGACTGGGAGGGCGTGAAGAACCTGCTCAAGCTGCGCGTGACCCACGCGCAAGACGCGGGCGACACCGAGCTCCTCCTCACCACGCTGTGGCAGCTCGCCGACGTGTACGAGCGCCACCTGAAGCGAATCGAGCAGGCCATCGCCGTCTGCAGCTCGGCTCACCAGGTGGAGCCAGAGAACACGCGCTGGGCCGAGCGCTTGGCGCGCTTGTACGCCGAAGATCCGGCGGGCTCCTTCGCCGAATCGGTGCCGCTGATCGGCGAGTGGATCGAGCGCGATCCGTATCAGAGCGAGCCCTACCAGCTGCTCCGCCGCATCTACACCGGCGTGCGCCACGCCGATGGCGCGTGGAGCGCGTGCGCGGCCCTGCACGCCCTCGGGCGCGCCGAGCCCGACGAAGAGCGCTTCTACGCCCGGCTGCGCAACGAAGAGCCGCAGGCGCCCGCGGATCGGCTCACGCTGTCGGACTGGCCCGAATACATCCTGCCCGAAGGTCACGATCCGGCGCTCACGGGGCTGATGGCCTTGCTCGAGCCGCTGGCGCTCGCGGCGCGCGGCCGCGGCCTCGAAGCGTTCGGGCTCACGCCGGATCACCTGCTCAGCGTCGAGACATATCCGTATGGTTTGGTGCAAGGGCTCAGCGCCGCCGCAGACGCGCTGGGCTTGCCCATGCCGCCCGTCTTTCAGAATCAGCAGGATCCGGGCGTGCTCACCTTCCTCGCGACCAAGCCCGCCTCGGTCGCGCTCGGCGCGGGCGCCTTCGCGTCGGAGCTGCCGCTCGTTACGACCAACTTCATCGCCGGACGCAGCGTGACGTATTTCGTACCGGGCTTCTTCCTGCGCCAGGTGCTCGGCAACATGACGGCCCTCAAGAGCTGGGTGTTCGCGGCGATTCGCATGGTCAAGCCGAGGTTCCCCGTCTCCGCCGAGCTCGAGCCCGTCGTGACGCAGGCATCGCGCGAGCTGCAGCAGACGCCCATCCACGCGCAGCAGCGCGAGCAGCTGACCGACGCGGTGTCGAAGCTGCTTCGCTCCGCCGAGTCGCTGGACCTGAAGAAGTGGTCGCACGCGGTCGACTACGCCGCCGACCGCGCCGGGCTCGTCATGTGCCAAGACCTCGAGCAAGCGGTGTCGCTGATCAAGGCCATGCCGGCCGAAGAAGGCGCCCCGCCTGCCAACCTTCGCATCGAGAAGCTCGTCACGTACTCGGTGAGCACGGCGCACCTCACGCTGCGCGAGCGACTCGGAACTGGCGTCGGAGCCTGAGATCGCGCTGAAGCGCGATCTTCGGCTGACGCGAGATCTGCATCCGCTCCGTCGAGTATTTTCGAGCGGCCCGGCACGAACGCGCGCCGGGCGGCGTGCCCTCCGCTTCCGATGAGCCGCGAGTGGCACCCTGCGTCACCTCAGAACGTTGCCGGCTATTCCACCACGCTCTGGGGTCACCTCCGCCATGCAGTCGAGCAGTAACTTTCGCGTCGCACTACCGTGGCTCGCCCTCCTCTCCGGTTGCACCGCAAGCCTCGAGAGCAGCGGCAACGGCCCGACCTCCAGCGCTCTCGGCGGAGCAACGGCGGCGGGCGCGGGCGGCGGCGCCGCTCTGAGCAACGGCGCCGGAACCGGAGGCGCCGGCGGCATGACGCCCGCGCTGCCCGTTTGGTCCGGTGCAGTCGGCAGCTGGTGCGGCCCCGCCGAGAAGCAGACGATTTGGCTCACGGCCAGCCCCGCCGCCAGCACGTGCGAGGCGTCGAGCAAGAAGGTGTACAGCACCGAGGCCGAAGACACGTCCGAAGGGCTCAAGCTCGAGCTCGACGCGCTGTCGCTCGGCACGTTCCCCGCCCAGCTCACGGCGCCGGCGAGGTACTGCGCAGTGGGCGGCATTTGCAGCGACGTCCAGGTGGCGCTGCAGGTCGAGAGCTATGCGCAAGGACAAGGCGTCAAGGGCACGTGGTCGTTCACGCCCGCTGGCGGCGCCCTGCTCGAGGGTCGCCTCGACGCGAGCTGGTGCGCTTGGGATGATTTGCTCCCGGGGCACCCGCAGGGCGAGCGACTGGCGCGTGACATCTCGATCAAAGAGGTGGCCGTCTATCAAGGCGTCAAAGTACCGATCGTGCGCGACATGCAGGCCGTCGCCGAGCGCAACGCCGACCTCGTGCAAAACCGCGAGGCCATGCTGCGCGTGTTCGTCGAGCCCAAGATGGGCTTTCAAAGCCGCTCGCTCAGCGCCCGCGTCTCCTTGCAAGACGGCGCCGGGCCGCCGCGTCGATTCGAGCAAACCGTGAGCGTATCGGGCGCCTCGACGGACCACGACGTCAAGTCCACCTTCAACATCGAGCTACCCAAAGACGCCTTCAAGGCCGGCACACAGTATTCGGTCGAGCTGCGCGAAACGTCGAAATGCACCGAGCTGATTGGCAGCGCCGCCGGCGCGCGCTTCCCCGAGACGGGCCTTTCGCCGGTGGGCGCGCTCGAGACGGGCCCGGTGAAGGTGCTGCTGGTGCCGGTGCGCTACGAGGCCGACGGCTCCGGGCGACTGCCGGATACATCGGAGATGCAGCTCACGCAGATGCGCCAGCGCATGTACTCGATGTACCCGACGACAGAGGTGCTCTTGACCGTGCGCGACGCGGTCTCCACCGACCGCAGCGATCTCGGCGACATGCTCGACCAGATGCGCCAGCTGCGCGACAGCGACAAACCGCCGAGCGATTTGGCGTACTACGGCATGGTGAGCATGGCCGAGAGCTTCCGCGACTATTGCCGAAGCAGCTGCACGACCGGCATCGCTGGCTTCGGTAGCCAGAACGGCACGTCGGCCGCGGGCATGGGCATCGGGTTCTTGGGGGCGGCGGCAGGAACCTTCGTGCACGAGCTCGGCCACATCTACCGGCGGCCGCACGCGCCCTGCGGCGGAGCGGCCGGCGCCGATGAAGCGTACCCCTACCCTGAAGGCAAGCTCGGAAGCTGGGGCTACGACCTGCGCACGCGCGAGCTGTTCGACCCCGCCGAGCATGTGGACTTCATGAGCTACTGCTCGCCGGAATGGATCAGCGACTACAACTACCAGCTCATCTTGGAGCGCATCGTGGTCGTCAATCAGCGCGCCAAGCAAGCCATGCGCCGCGTGCCCGGCCTGGCGAAGACGTGGCGCACGCTGATTGTGCGGGACGACGGCCAAACGCGCTGGGGCCTCGATCTCCAGCCCCAGCTCGCGCCGCCAGGCGATCCCGTCGCGCTCAGCGCGCTGGATGCGAGCGGCGCCGTCACCGAGCAGATCGCCGGCTACGTCGAAGCCAGCGACGGCGAGCGCGCCTATTTCGTTCCCGCCGGCAAGGCCTGGTCATCGATCCGCCTGCCCTCCGGGATCGCGGCCTCGTACGCCGGTGTCACTCAGAACCGGCCCTTCCGGCGCTGAGCCTGCGGCGACTCACGGCGCGGCCGAAGCCGGCTCGAGCGCGCGATCGTACTCGGGGATTGGCGGCTGAGCGGCGGCCAGCTGCTCGAGCTTCTGGACGAAGGGCAGCTCGAACAGGGCCGCCGAGTAGGCCCGCGCGAAGTCGGGCAGGGCGACGCCGTAGGTTCGGAAACGCGCCGCTACGGGGAAGAACATGCAATCAGCGATGCTGAACTCACCGAGCAAGAACGGACCGTTCGTAGCCAGCGAGGCCCGCCAAATCTCGAGGATACGCGCGATGTCGGCGTCGATGGCGGGGCCCTTCGGCGTGTGACGCGCCACCGCGCGCAGGTTCATGCTCATGGCCGCGCGCAAGCTCGCGAAGCCGCTGTGCATCTCGCAGGCGATGGCTCGCCCACGAGCGCGCAGCTGAGCGTCCTCGGGCCAGAGCCGCGCCGCGGGCGCGAGCTCCGCCACGTACTCGCAGATCGCAAGGGACTCGTGGATGCTGAGCGAGCCGTCGACCAAGACCGGCACCTGCCCCGCGCCGGAGAAGGAGAGGATGCGCTGCTTGTAGTCGTCACGCGTCTTCAAGCCGACGTCGTGCGTTCGAAACTCGAGCCCTGCGCGCTCGAGCGCGAGCCAAGGACGGACGCTCCAAGAGGAGTAGTTCAGGTTGCCGACGACGAGGCGGAGCATGACGGGCGGTAGCGTACGACGACGCCGTCCCGCACGTCGACCGCAGTGAGGTTGCGGACGCGAGTGCCCGGCGCCGCGTCGACGGTCACGCCCACGCTCGCTTTGCGAGCAGGCGGGGGCACCTCCTCGCATCCTTGAGCCCGACGCCCCGCGGAGCCGGCAGGACATGGTGCGCTTGCTCGAGGCTCAGCGGGCCACGGGCAGGCGGCGACTGCGGAACTCGATCGGCTGGCGCTGGCGGTCGACGACGCTGCCCGTCCCCTCATCCGCAGTCAGGGCCGCGGCGCGCGGCGGAGCGGCGTCCCAGGCTGCGAAATTCTCGGGTAACGCGCCCGGCAGCGCCGGTTGCTCGGTGCGCTCGAGCAGCTGAAAGTCGTGACGGCCCACGAGCTGCAGCGGCAGGCCTCGCTCCGGGCCGCGCTCCGCGAACCAAGCGCGCGCCCGCTGTACGTTGCTGATCAGCACTTGATGCTGCGGGTCGGTTTTGGCCGCAGTCATGAAGTGCTGCTGCATGCCCGTGACGTCGCCGCGCTGGTGAGCCACGCACGCGAGGTAGTTGTACGCGAGGCCAGGCGTGGGGTGACCGAGGTCGAGCGCCTTCTGCGCGTGCGCCGCGCACAGCTCGAGCTCACCGTCGCGGTAGTAGGCGCCCGCGAGCGAGAGGTGCGCGGGCGCATGCTCGCCGAGCCGGCTCACGATGCCCTGACAATCCTCCGTCGTCTCCACGTAGCCCTCTTGGAGGCCCTTGTTCTGCGCGAACCACCCGTTGAGCAGCGCCGTGGTCTCGTCCGAGGCATCGAACGGCACCTTCAGCTCCTGAAAATCTTCGGTGAAGTAGCGCTCACGATCGAGCCACCCCGCGGCCTCGGCGTCTTTGAAATCGTGCGTGCCGGGGAACACCGAGAGGCACGAGAAGATGTACTGATGCGGCCGCGCGCGCGCCAAGAAGTCCAGCGTCTCGCGGAACGTTTGCGCCGTTTCGCCGCGATTACCGAGCATCATGTAGAAGCGCACGTGAACGCCGTACTTCTTGGCCATCTCGGCCGCGGCCACGATCTCGTCGACGGTGATCTTCTTGTCGATGTTCTTGAGAATCGCGGGCGAGCCCGTCTCGACGCCGAGGCTCAGCCGCTGGCAGCCAGCCAAGCGCATTTCGCGCAAGAGCTCCTCATTCAGCACGTCGACGCGCGTGTCGCAGCTCCACAAGAAATTCAACTTGCGCTCGCGAATGCCGCGGCACAGCTCGAGCACGCGCTTCTTGTTGGTGGTGAAGGTGTCGTCCTTGACCTGCAGCATCTTCACGCGCGCGCGGGAGATGGCGTGCTCGAGCGCGTCGAGCACGTACGGCACGGATTGCCCGCGAAATCCGCGTCCCCAGCTGCTCTCGGCACCACAAAAGGTGCACGCCCACGGGCAGCCGCGCGAGGTCATGAAGATGTGAGTGTCGAAATACTCGTGCGGTGAGGCCAACGAATCGAGGTTTCGAATCGAATCACGGGGCGAGGCCTGCACGACGTCGCCACCCTCGCGGTACCAAGTACCGGCGATGCCTTTGGTCGACGCGCCCTGCTCCAGTCGCTCCACCAGCTCCATGAAGCTGGCTTCGCTCTCGCCCGCGCACAGCGTGTCGATCTCCGGGTAGTGCCGCATCACCTCGCGCGGCAACGGCGTGGCGTGCGGTCCGCCGACCACGATGTGCGCCCGCGGGTGGCGCCTTCGGATCTCCTGGACGGTGAGGCCCACGCCGCGTCGATTGGCCGTCCAGCACGACAGCGCGAACACGTCGGCGTCGAGCGCGGCGATCACCTCCTCGACCCGAGCCCACGCGAACGCGGATAGGTTGAACACCTTGACCTGATGGCCCGCTCGAATCGCCTGCGCGCCGAGGCTCAACAGACCGTACGGAGTTTGAAAAAAGTCCGCGTCGAGGTCGCCCTCGCGGTAGTCCGCGGGCGGGCCGCCGGCAGCCGGGGGTTCCGAAGCCTCGCCAGGAGCCGGGATTTTCCAGGGCGGCGGGTAAAGCAGCGCGACGCGCATCCGTCGTCACTTTCGCACCTGCCCTGCCCGCTGGCCAGCGGCTTCGAGATCGCCGGGCCTCGCAGGCCGCCCCGCCCATCGCGCCTGAAGTCAGGCGCGGCGGGCGAGGTCACCGCTGGGGTGGCGCTTACTCGACTTGATTGCGGCGCCTGCAGGTCGGGGTGCAGCTCAAGCTGCCCGACGGACCGTCGTCGCATTGCTCGCTGCCCTGCTTCACGCCGTCGCCGCAGCGGGGCGCGAAGGTGCAGTCCGCGTTGCAGCCGCCGTACTTGCCGTCGTTGCCATCCGGCGAGTCGCACTGCTCGGGGCCGTTGCGGATGCCGTCGCCGCAGTACGGCGCCGGCTGGCAGTCGTAGCTGCAGCCGCCCTTCTTGGCGCGGTAGCCGACGTTGCCCTTACCATCGTCGCACATTTCGACTCGCTCACCCGTCTTCGGATCGAGGTCATCGTCGATGACTCCATCACCGCAGAAGCGACCGAATTCGCACATTTCGGTGCAGCCGCCGTACGAGTCTTCCTGGTTGCCTTCGGGGTGGTCGGGGTTGCTGCCCGGCGCGCCGTAGTCGCAGAACTCGTAGTTGGCCTGCACGAGGCCGTCGCCGCAGTAGGGAACCGGGGTGCAGTTGAGCCCACAGCCCGGCGTGGCCGCGCCCGGATCGCTGTACTCGTCTTCGTTGAAGCCGTTGTCGCAAGCCTCCGGCCCGTTCTTGATGCCGTCGCCGCAGTGCGGACCGAGGCCGCACTTGTTCGTGCAGCCGTCGTAGCCGCCGGTGTTGCCGGCCGTACCGTAGTCGCACTCTTCTTCTGGATCGGGCGTGTTGCCAGGGCCGCCGTCGCCGCACATCGGGCCCCACAGGCACAGCGTGGTGCAGCTGCCGTACTCGGTCGAAGCGAACGGACCGAAGTCGCACTCCTCATTGCCTTGCTTCACGCCGTCGCCGCAGTACGGCAGCAGCTCGCACTTGTCGCTGCAGTGCGAGGTGGGCGTGTCGTTGTTCACGCCGTCATCGCACTCCTCACCCGGATCACGCTTGCCGTTGCCGCAGTACGGACCGGGCTGGCAGTTGTAGGTGCACGAGTTCGGCCCCGTCTCCTTGCCGTTCATGGCGCCGCGATCGCACACCTCGGTACCGCCGTTGACCTTGCCGTCGCCGCAGTAGCCACCGAACGTGCAGTCGGTCTTGCAACCGGGGCTGTAGGCGTTGTCGTTGTTGGCAGCGCCGTTGTCGCACTGCTCGCCTTGGCCGGATTGCACGAGGCCGTCGCCGCAGTAGGCAGGCGCCAAGCAGCCCGGAGCGCAGGCGACGACCGGGGTCATCTTGACCTTGGTGTAGAGCGTGGTGTTGGTCCCGTCGTCGCAGGTTTCCGCCGGCAGCGAGCTGCCCGCGGCTTGCTTGATGCCGTCGCCGCAGAAGTTGGCGAGCGTGCAGTCGGTGCGGCAAGCGCCAGCCTTGGTGTTCGAGTTGTTCGCGCCGTCGTCGCAGAACTCGTCACCGACGCGGTGACCGTCGCCGCACTGGCTGGTGCAGTAGGTGCGCGGAGCGAGGAAGCCGGCCAGCGTCAACTTGAAGTTCGAAGCCGTCGTGTGACGTTCGGCGTGGAACAGCACGATTTCGTACAGCTCGCCCTTCACGAGGCCGAAGCGGTCGTCGATGTTGTTGCTCTGCTCGCTCGCGGTGTAGCAGCCACCAGTCGGGTTCGGCAGGTTGACCACGCCGTGGGCGGAGCAGTTGCTGTCTTCGCCTGCCACCCCGTTGCCGTCGTCGCCGAGCACGACTTGGCCCGACCTGGCCTCGTGCACGCCGCCGATGTCCACGGCGAGGCGGCCGTTGATGTAGACCCACACGTCGTCGTCACCCGTGAACGAGAGCGTCTCGCCGCCCTTGTACTGGAAGAAGTAGCGGAGCTCGGTGGTGAAGTTGAAGTTGCGCTTCTGGCAGCCAGAGGCGGGGCAGTCGTCACAAGCCGGGCTGCCGGTGACGTTGGTGACGCCGTTGTTGGTGCCGCCGCTCCGGTTGCACAGGTTCACCTCGGTGCCGATGGGACCGAAGCCTTTGCCGTCGAGTGGGTAGAAGTGGTTGCCGTCGGCGTCGTTCGGGCCCTTGCTGTCGTAGACGTAGACCTGCGACGTCGCCGTGCCCTGCTGTGTGAGCGTCAAGGTGCCCGGGAAGGGCGGCAGCATGGCGATGTTGTTGCCCAGGGCGTTCTTGACGTTGCCGTTGTTGTTGTCGCGCCACCAAAGCTTGAACGTATCCGCGTTCATGATGCCGCTCGTGGCGCGGTTGTGACCGGCAATGAGCTGCGGCTTGCCCGCGGAGTCGAGGCGACCGCAGGTCCCTGCGTTCGCGGTCTTGCAGGGCGCGCCCGTCAAACCGGCGACGTGGCTGAGGTGCTGGTACTGGAAGTCGGTGTGGCCGTCGCCCGTCTTGGCGTTGCCCGCCTTGAAGTCGCGGTAGGTCACCGCCATCTCGAACGTCTTCGGCAAGGTCACCTTCTCGGTGCAGGTCCAGCCGGGCGTTTCGAGGGTGCAGTCGGACTTGCAGCCGTCGCCGCTCAACTTGTTACCGTCGTCGCAAGCTTCGAGGCCCGTGATGAGACCATCACCGCACGCGGTCGCGACCGTGGGGTTGGTGCCCCGCGTGATGGTCGGCTCCTTCTGACACGTTGGCCCGCAGCCATCGCCGGCCACTTGGTTACCGTCGTCGCAGCCTTCACCCGAGTCGACCTTGCCGTCACCGCAGCTCGCGCGCTCGCAGGCCTTGCCGGCTTCGCACTTCCAGCCCGGCTCGACCTTGCAACCGGGGCTGCAGCCGTCGTTCGGGCTCTTGCCGCCGTCGTCGCACTCTTCGGTGCCGAGCTTCATGCCGTCGCCGCAGATGGCCTGGCAAGGCTTCCCCGCGCTCGGGCAAACCCAACCGACCGAGATCTGGCAATTGATGCAGCCGTCGGCGACGTTGCCCGGCGTGGTGTCGTCGCATTTCTCGCCAGGTTCGACGATGCCGTTGCCGCAGACCGGCTTCGTGCACACGGACGGCCCGAAGCCGCTACACGTCCAGCCCGATTCGACCTTACACGTAGCGGAGCAGCCGTTACCCACCTGCGGAGGGTCACAAGCTTCGCCTTGGGCGATGTCGACGGTGCCGTCGCCGCAGACCGGGTTCTTGCTGCAGCCGGCGCCGGGCGTGCAGCTGTAGCCAGGCTCGACCTGACAGGTGTTGCTGCAACCCTTGCCCGGGTTCTTGGGCTCGCACGTCTCCGAACCTTCAATCACGCCGTTGCCGCAGACCGCGGCCGGCGGCATGACGGGCACCGGTTTGCAGGCGGCGGTGCAAGTCGCAGACCCTGTCTTGCCGTCGTCACAGGCCTCGCCCGGATCGACGACGCCGTTGCCGCACTCGATGGTCGACCGACACTGGCTCGGCTCCGAGGCGTCACAGGTGTGAAACGGCTCGATTTTGCAGGTGGACGAGCAGCCGTCGCCGCCCGTCACGTTCTTGTCGTCGCACTGCTCGGGGCCGACGACCATGCCGTCGCCGCATTCGGGCTTACAGGCGGAGGTGTTGCAGTGCCAGCCCGGTTGGACCTGACAATCGACGCAGCCCTCGGTGTCTAGATTGTCACAAGCTTCGTTCTTGGTGCGCTTGCCGTCGCCGCACACTTCCTTGACGCAGGGCTCACCGGCGATCGGGCAAAAATAGTCGGGTTCGATCTGACAGTTCTCATCGCAACCGTCGGCGGGCGCGTCCGGGTCGAAGGGTCGACCGTCGTCGCATTGCTCGCCACGCTCTCGCTCGCCGTTGCCGCAAACCGAGAGCTTCACACAGGCTTCGCCGGGGCGGATGCAGCCGAAACCTTCTTCGACCTCCAAGCAATCGGCGGTGCAGCCGTCGTCGTCGAGCTCGTTGCCGTCGTCACAGACTTCTTTGCCTTCGATGACGCCGTTGCCGCAAACGACGACCTTGACGCACTCTTCACCGACGACGGAGCAGTCGTACTCTTCGTCGACCAGAGTGCAGTCTGCGGAGCAGCCGTCGCCATCCTCGGTGTTGCCGTCGTCGCAGAACTCGCGCGGCTCGAGCTCACCGTTGCCGCAAACGTAGGTGGTGGTGGGTTCCTCGCCGGAGCCGGCGTCCCCGGTGTCACCGCCCATGGGGAGAACGAGGGTGCCGGCGTTGCCACCGTTGCCGCCCTTGGAGGTGCCGGCGGTTCCGCCGTCAACCGTGTCCGAGCCGCCGCCCACCGAAGGATTGCCGCCGCAGCCCACCTGCAGCGCCAGCCACAAACCACACGCACCCAACACACGCACGTTCGACGACCAGCTCATGCAACGACCTCAGGAACTTCTTGTAGACGACGCCGTCGCAACTCGCGCCGGTGGCACGCGTCACTCGGGATACAACCACGACAACGTGACACGTTTAACTCGCTCGCGCTCGCGACCACAATCGAAAACAGCACGAGCGCTGTTCGCGTGGTGCTCGCTCCGCTCGCTGGGGGCGGCTGTCGCGTGGTGCTCGCTCCGCTCGCCGGCGCGTGGTGCTCGCTCCGCTCGCCGGCGCGTGGCGCTCGCTCCGCTCGCCGGCGCGTGGTGCTCGTTCGCTCGCTGGGCGACGCGGGGGCGGGGGCGGGGCGGTCGCGACACTGCGCTGGGTTGCGGGCGGGGGTGCGCGCCGGAGCTGGGCTCGCTGAGAGATGTGGGCGGTTGTGTGCGCCAAGCGTTGGGCTGTTTTGGCGCGGCCTTCGGGACTTGGGGGCCGGTCGTGGCGACGCTGGTCTTCGCTCGTGACCAGAGGGCAAGCCGTACCGCGCGGCTGCATTCTCTGGTCGTGGATGCCGGGTTGCTTCAGCCAGTCGCCGTGCGGGATTGCTCGAGCTGCGCCGACAGCTCGGCGCGCGCGCGCGCAAAGACCGCTTCGAGGGCCGAGAACGCGGCAGCTCGGTCGCCCTGACCGCCCTGCCCCTCTTCGAGCCAGGCACACAGCTCCGCCATCTGCGGGATACCGACGGCGAGACAGCTGCCCTTGAGCTTGTGAGCGGCGGCCTTGAGCGTCGCGTCATCGCCGGTGGCGATGGCGTGGCCTATCGTCTTTACCTGCTCCGGAACGTGCTTCAAGAACACCCGCGCGACCGCGTCGCTGCGCTTCACGGCGGGATCGAGCGCCGGCTCCGGGCCCGGCGACACCGACGCCAGCCGCTCGCCGGACTCGGGATCAGGCGTGAGCTCTTTCGGCCACCAGCGCCGAATCACCTCGCTCAGCACCGCGGAGTTGATGGGCTTGGTCACGTAGTCGTCCATGCCGGCTGCGAGAGCCTTCTCGCGCTCGCCCTCGAAAGCGTGAGCGGTAACCGCGATCAGCGGAATGCGGCGAGAGGGCGATTCACGGCGACGAACCTCGCGAGCCGCGCCGTAGCCGTCGAGCTCCGGCATCTGGCAGTCCATCAGCACCACCGGGAAGGACTCCTGCTCGAGCGCCGTCAACGCCTGCAGCCCGTTGTCGACGACGCACGTCGCATAGCCCAGCTCCGAGAGAATTTCACGGATGACCTCCTGATTGATGGGGTTGTCTTCCGCGACCAGAATCCGGCGCGAGCTAGCGCTGCTCGCGGAAGAGGGCGGCGCCGCGAGCGGAGCCGCATCGGAAGCGCTTGGCAGCAGCAGGCTAGCCGTCGACTCCAGCCGACGCAGCGGCAGCACGAACCAGAAGGTGCTGCCGCGCCCGAGCGCGCTCGTCACGCCCATCCGGCCCTTCATCAGCAGCACGAGCTGCTTGCAGATGGCGAGGCCTAGCCCGGTGCCGCCGCGCTTGCGCGTGAGCGAGCCGTCTACCTGCGAGAAAGCCTCGAACAGCTTGCTCTGCATGGCGGGGTCGATCCCGACGCCCGTGTCGGTGACCTCGAAGCGCAGCTGCAACACCGGGCCCTTGTTCTCTTCGACGGACGCCCGCACCGTGATGGTGCCGCTCTCCGTGAACTTCACCGCGTTGCCGACGAGGTTGGAGAGCACCTGCCGCACCCGCTCGGTATCGGCCTCGACCTGCGAGGGGACGTCGGCCTCCACCTTGGCCTGGATCTGCACGCCGCGCAGCTCGGCGCGCGCGGCGAACAGCTCCGTCACCTCGTCGACCAGCGCGCGCACGCGACAATTTTCTTCGCGCAGCTCCATCTTGCCGGCCTCGATCTTGGAAAAGTCCAAGATATCGTTGACGACGCTCATCAGCGCGCCCGCCGAGGTCCGCAGCGTGCTCAAATGACGAGTTTGCCTTTCGTCGAGGGTCGAGCGTGAGAGCAGCTCGATCATGCCCAGCACGCCGTTCATGGGCGTGCGGATCTCATGGCTCATGTTCGCCAAGAACTCGCTCTTGAGCCGCGCCGCCTCGAGCGCTTTGGCCGTCGTCTTCTCGAGCTTCTGAAAGGCGTTCTCCGTCACACGAATGATGGGGCTGATGTACAAGCTCACGAACAGCAGCGCGGACAGGAACGCCACTGCCCCCCCCACTCCCGCGCTGAACAAGATGCTGCCCTTGAGCTCGTCGCCCGCTTTGAGCCGCGCTGTCGAAACGACCACGGCGACGCGCCCCACCGGTCCCCCCTCGATCGCCGCTTCGGCCCACGATACGTAGTAACCGGGGGTCGCGCGCAGCGATTTGGCCGGCCCGACGAAGAGTCGAGCCGGCTCCTCGGGCGGCGAGCCGTGGGTCGCCAGGACCTTGCCGTCCATGTCGGTCACGACGATGGCCATGATGTCGGGGTCACGGTCGTAGCCGACCAGCGAGCCTTTGATTTCGCGCTCATCGGCGACCACGATGCCAAGCTCGGCGGCGTGAACGAGCTCACCCGCCCCTCGTCGGGATTTCCACTCCAAATCAGCCTGGATGCTGGGGGTCAGCGTGTCGAAGATGCGCGACACCAGGACGAAAATGAGCCCCGAGAGCGCCAGCAGCAGGGCCACGACGAAGAGCGTGAAGGCCAGACGCAGCCGTGAGCTGGAGATCAGACGACGGCGCTCGTGCGAGCTTTGAGCCGCACCCTCGGCGCTGGCGAGCGCAGAAGGCAGGAGTGACCGACGAGCCGCCATAGGTGGATCGGGAAGCATGTCCCAGGCGGCCTGGACGGCCAGGTGAGGCCTCGCGTAAGTCCAGTTGGGTTCCGTCGCCCCTAGGGCCCTTAATTTCCGCAGCGGGGATGCCGCTTCGTAGCCGGTATCCGCATGAGCTCTTCGAGCCGAGGGCAACCGTCGAACTCACAGCAGCCGCGGCCTCGGGTGAAGGTCCTCGTGGTCGACGACGATCCAGTGATTCTGGAAGTCGTACGCGAGCGCTTGGATGCGGCCGGCTACGACGTGCACGTTCGCGCCGACGCCCTGGGAACGTCGCAGTGGGTGGCCCGCGAACAGCCGGATTTCGTGCTGCTCGACGTGATGATGCCCGCGCTCAGCGGCGTGGAGCTCGGGCAGCTCTTGAAGCGCGGCAGCGCGACCCATCGAACGGCCGTGATCCTGCACTCCAGCATGAACGTGGCGGCGCTCCAGCCGGTCATCGAGCGAACCGGCGCGCTCGGCGCCATCCCCAAGACCCACGACGGCACGCGGTTCATGGCCGACTTCGAGCGGCTCGCGGCGCGCACCAGCACCAAGAGCCACGCCTAGCGCGAGCGTGACGCGGGCTTGCAGGAGCTCAATCTGCGTCGGGCTCGAGGCGCTGAGCTTGCCCCACCCAGTCGTCTTTCGCGATGCGCTCGGGTTTGATCTTGAGCTTGGCCGCGAACGCGGCGACGTCGGCGCTCGTCCACGCAGCGACTTGCTGCACGCGCGTGACGCCCAGCTGCGACAGCTCACGTTGGTACGCAGGTCCGATGCCGCGGATGCGTCGAAGGCCCACGACGGCCTTGGCGCCGGGCGCGGCAGCGGCAGCGACCGCCGCGGAAGCGACGCGCCGCTCGGCGTCTTCGGCGGCGCGCCGCGCGGCGGTTGCCTCCACGCGGGCTTCGGCAAGCTCGGCTCTCAGCGCAGCGAGCTCGCCTTCGTGAGCTATCTCGAGCTCGCTCAAGCGAGCGCGCACGCCGCTCAGGGCCGTGAAGTGCTCATCGGAAGCTTGGCGTCTCAGCTCCTTCTCGGCGCGCAGCGCGGACTCGAGCTCGTGGAGGCGATCGGTCTCGCGTCGCAGTCGAGCGCGCAGCGTGTGGCGCTCGCTCCCCAGCTTGCGCAGCTCGAGCTGCGTCGCGCCGAGCCGTTGCTCGAGCTGCGCGGTCGCGCTCACGCTCGGCGGCTGAGTCGGCGGGCGAGCGTACGGGGGCGACAGTGACGCCCGATGCGCGGGCGGGGGTGGCGTGACGGGCGGGCGCGGCATCACGCTCGGGCGCGCGGCCAGCGTCGCAGACGAATCGGACGCGGGCGGGTGACGTGTCGGCGGCGGCGGCGGCACGGAGCGATACGCTGCCGGCGGAGCCGACGCCGGCGGTGGCTCCGGCATGGGGCTGCGCGGGAGCGGCGGCGGCGGCGTACGCGCCATCAGCGAGCCACTCCCCGACGGCCGCGGCACGACGCTCACGGGACGAGGCACGACGCTCACGGGCGCGGGCGGAGGGACCGCGGAAACGGCGGGCTCGGGCCCGAGGTGCGCGCCGGGGTCCTTCTCGTCACCCATCGGTTGGTCTCGGCCGTGTTTCTACCTCGAAAGCGAGGCTACTCGCGCACGATTTCGTAGTGCATAGCGCGGTGCTCGGCCGAAAGCCGAAAGCTGAGCCCCTCGGGGCCGGAAACGGCGCTCACCGCGTGATCGCGCTCACCGCTCGGACCGAGCGCATGCACGTGCACGTTCTTGGACGGCGCCCCGCGCAGCACCATCTTGCCGACGATCGGCTCCACGAGCACCGGTGACGAACCGGGATCTACCAGACGCTCGCGGCCTGGGGTCAGGGTCATGCCCGAGTTGACGGCGTTCCCTAGCGCCGACACCAAGATGCGCTTGGAGCCCGCGAGCGGTTTCCCGTCGAGTGACGTCACGATCACGACCGCGAACTTGCTCTCGAGCTCGAGCTCCACGTTCGTGAGCGTCACCTTACCGGACGGCTTGAAGCCGGCGAAAGCCTGCGAGCGGGGCGTATCGACCAGCAGCGTCCCGCGGCGGGCGTCGTGCACCAGCTCTCCATCGCCCGCGATGGCCACGCCGTCCTTCACCTGGGCTTGCACCAGCCGATTCAGCTCCTCGAGCGTCCGGCCCTGCCCGAAGCCGATGCCCGATTTGCCCAGCCGAGCCAGCTCCTTGGGCGGCCCGGCACGAAACGCGGGATCGAACACCGACGCTTCGTCGACGCGCAGCACCGCCTCTTGCTTCGTCGCCGACACATCGCGGCGGTGAAACAGCAGCGAAACCGCGGGCCACGCCGCGAGCATCGTCGGCTGCGGTGCGACGTCGAAGTTGCTCGTGAGTGAGCTGACCACGTCGGCGCGGAGCGACGCCTGGTGCGAGAACGCGAATTGAATCGGATTGATTTCGGCGAGCGTCGCGTACGCGCCCATGGCGAGCAGCCCCTCGTGCCGATAGTCGTTGGGCGCCGACGTCTGCCACTCGCTGGCGGTGTAAGGCAAGCCCTTCACGCGCCGCGCCAGGAGGGAGCCCACGACGCCCAGCCCGCCGTCTCGCAGCATCGAGCTCGGATCCCAGGCAATCTGTGGGCTGTAGCCCCAGCCGCCGGTGGGGTGGGCCCAGTAGGCGTGGCGGTCGACGAAATCGAGCTGCGCGTTCGCATACAGATCGATCGGGGTCTCGATCCAGTGATTGCTGCCGGCGACGAGCCCGCGGTAACCCAGCTGCTTCAGCTTGGTCTGGATGCGCCGGTAATAGCCGAGGGCGGTGTCGTAGTAGAAGCGCAGCGTGTCGGCGGCCCGCGCCCGACTCAGCCGCTCGTGATCGTTACCGCTGAACATCACGAGCGCGTCGACGTTGCCGGCCGCGGGATCTTCGGCGGGCAGCAGCCCCTGCCCCCGACCATCGACCGGCCTCCAGCGCTGCTCCAGCGCGGCGCGGCCCCCGAGCACCTTCTTCGACAGCCAGTCCGAGAACAGCTTGGAGAGCTGGCCCCGATACTCCGGCGAGCTGATCGCGAACTCGCCTTCCTTCTGGATCCAGAACAGGCTGTCTTCGTTGATCACCTCGACCAGACCGACCGCGGGATCCTTGGCGTAGGTCAGCTTGGTGTAGGGGTTCACGTGCCCCATCAGCTGCTCGATGAACCTCTCCTGCAGCGCGATCAGCCGAGGCGAAAACTCCCCCTCGATCTTCATGCCTGGCGCCACGTCATCAGGCGCCGCGACCCCATCCGCGGCCGTTACGTGTCGCTGCACCAGCAAGTCGAAGAACTGGTAGATGCCGCGCTTTTGCAGCGCCGCGACCAGGTAGTCGAAGCGCTCCAGCGCAGATGGGTCGAGCGACAGCGTGCTCGCCTGATTGCCAAACAGGTTCGGCTTCGACCAAGCAGCATCCATGTGATGGTGGCGGGTGACGTTCACGCCCATCTGCGCCAGCAGCTCTGCGAGCGCGTCGGCTTCCTCGTGCGTCGGGAAATTCGCAGATGCGACCAGGTTCACGCCCCAAAAGCGGATCGACTTGCCGCCCGCGAAGCCGAAGCTCTCGCCGCGCCGCTGCAAAGGGCCGTGCTTGCCCGCGGGGGCGTCGAGCAAGAAGCTGACGTCGAGCGCGGTACCTCGTCGCTTCTTGGCGTCGGTGCCACGATACGGGAACCAGCCCGTCGTGTCGTAGGCGACGGGCTCTTGCCTCACTTCCTCGGGGCCGAGCTCGACGTGATCGAGGCTCAAGTCGAACGGCTGCGAATAGCCCGCGGGCGAAAACTGGATCTGCACCACGTCGTCGAAGACGGGCGGGTGCTGTTTGCCCCAGCCCGCCTGCTTGAACGCGGTCATGGGCACGGCGATTTGAGTCCAGTCCGCCGGAGCAACGAAATCTTGCTTGAAGTGATCGTAGTCCTGGACCGCTTGCTTGATCAGCGCGATCGAGTACCGGCCGCCGTCGCCTTTGGCCCAAAAGCGCACGCTGCGATAGCTGCGCAGGTCGCGAGGGGCCCTGGCGCGATCGAGAAATACTTGAAGCTGCGCCCAAGAGTGCGGCGGGCGGTTGTCACCGATAGAGCCGAAGAACCGCGCAGAGCGCCCCGGCGAGGCGGGAGCGCCACCCTCCGTCAACACGAACGGGTGGGGGCTAACGTGCGTGCCGAGGTGGTTGCTATCGAACGCACACAAAAACCCGCCCGACGTTCCTTGCTCGCTTTCGAAGCTCTCGACCAGCCACGACTGAGCTGCGACGGCGGGGGCCGGGTCGGAGGTGGGTGCAGGTAGCGGTGCATCGTGCGCTGTTGGCGGAACCGACTGCGCCGCGCAGGCGGCCCCTAGCGCCAGCGCCGCCACCGACGCGAACCGAATGAGCGTAGAATTTGGCCATGGCCCTAAGGGAAGACGAGCGGCATGACGCATCTGACCCGGCAGGGTAGGACAAAGCTCGGAGCGCGCGCTAGACTGTCCAGGTTAGCTCTTTTTTGGCCCGCTTCGTCGCGGCGACTACTTACTGCTTGTTCAGCTTGAGAGGTTCGATGCGTCAGATTCCCGTCTGCGCCTGGCTGTTGATAATGTGCTCGTTCGTGGCCTGCGGTGGCGAGGAGTTCTCGTCCAGCGACGCGGGCGGCGCTGCCAACGCGGCGCCCAGCGGGCAGGCTGGCGCGGCGAGCGGCGGTGATGACGGCCCCGAGGGTCCTCCGGCAGGCAACTCGGGAACCACGAGCGTCACGGCTCCGGGTGGTCGAGCCAGCACGGGAGGCAGGCCAAGCGGTGGTGCGAGCGGCGGCGGCGGCGGCGAACCGACCATCGGCGCGGGAGGGGCGACCAGCAGCGAAGGCGGCGCGTCCACCGACCTAGAATGCGCGAGCGGCTCGATCACGTTCCGCATGCTGCCCGGGCCCGATGTGCCCGAGGGCTACTTCTGTGATACGGGGTGCGGCAGCGGATGGCTCACGCTCACCGACGCTGAAGGCTACACCGCCTTCTCCATCTCATCCGCCTGCGGCATCGCGAGCTGCGAGTCTTGCGAGGCGGCGCAGTGCGCGGCCGCGGCTTGCTTGCCTACCCCTCTCGGTCCCCGAGGCGCCGAGCTGGTGTGGACGGGGACCCACCTCTCCAAAGACACCTGCGGGCAGAATCAGGCCTGCCAGCGCCAGACCTGCGCAGCGCCCGGCAAATACAAAGCCAAGGCCTGCGCCAACGTGAGCGCCGGCATCAGCAGCGAAGCCGCCGGCGCCTGCGCCGCGAAGAGCGCCCAAGCCTGCGCGGAGGTCACCTTCGACTTTCCGGCGGAAGGCACGGTCGACCTGGTGCTGAAGGAGCCGTGAGCCGCCGGCTCAACACTTCTTCACGGCTGGCCGCGCACGACCTTCACATTCCGGCCTGACGCTTGAGACACGCCGCCAGGCGCCTGCCCTCGGATGGTCCGCGGGACGGCGCAGAGCGGCGCTCGTCGAGGAAAGCGTCAAATGTTCGGATTTTTCATCGGTACGGCTTGTCTGGTTGGGCTGGTGGCGGTCGCGCGGAGCGGGCGGCGCCACTATGGGTTCGGCCGCGGTCATCACCGCAGTCATCACCGCGGTCGCTTCGCCTTCCGCCGCGTGCTCGCTCGGCTCGACACGACCCCGGGCCAAGAGAAGGTCATCCGCACCGCTCTTCAGGACTTCAAGGCAGAGGCGAGCGACCTGCACGCTGAGGTGCGGGGGACGCGCGTCGAGCTCGCTCGAGCGCTGCGCGGGCCCGAGCTCGACAAAGCCGCCCTCGATCGCGTCTTCGAGAAGCACGATGAGCTCATCGAAAAACTGCGCGCGTCTTTCCTGGCCGCCGCCGACCAAGTCCACGGAACGCTCGACGAGCGCCAGCGCGAGCAGCTCGCCGACATGATCGAAGGCGGGCCGTGGGCGCTCGCCGGCTGCTGAAGTCCTGGGAAGGAGCTGAGCATGGGACGAAGATTACTGATGGTGCTACTCGGCGTGGGCGCGGTCGCCGGCTTCGGCGCGGGCTTCGCGCGCGTCCTTCACGGCGGCTATGGCCACCACGGCGGACGCTTCGACCGTCACGCCGAGCTCCAGCGGCGGGTGGCAGATACCTGCGCCGAGTCCGCGCTGCGGGTTTACCGGCAAAAAAGCGGCACGGGGAGCGAGCCGTGAGCGCGCTCGCGCGGCTCGCGGTCGAAGAGGTGCCGGCGATCCCTGCCCGGCCCGAAAAAGCCGTGGCATCCTCGGCGCGGGTCATGGATTTGAAGGTGCTAATCGTGGACGATGACGAGCGGCTCTACGAGCTGCTCGCGCAGTACCTCGTTGAAAATGGCGTCATCGCCAAGCGCGCCGGCACCGGGCCCGCAGGCCTCAAGGCCATCGAGAGCGGCGAGGCGTTCGACGCGGTGCTGCTGGACGTGATGCTGCCAGGCCTCGACGGGCTCAGCCTGCTCAAGCGGCTGCGGGAGAAGAGCCAGATCCCGGTCTTGATGCTGACGGCCAAGGGCGACGAGACGGATCGCGTCGTGGGCCTCGAGCTGGGCGCTGACGACTATTTGGCCAAGCCGTTCAGCCCGCGTGAGCTGCTAGCGCGGCTGCGCGCCGTGCTGCGGCGCACCCAAGGCGACCCCAACAAGGAGCGGCTCACGCTGGGCCGCATGTCGTTCGACGTCGCCGCGCGCAGCGTGCAGCGCGACGGGCGAGTCGTGGAGCTCACGGGGCTCGAGTTCGACTTGCTGCTGGCGCTCGCCCGCCGCGTCGGTCGGGTCGTACCGCGTAGCAACCTGCTGGAGCTGGCGGGGCGCAGCGACGTCAACGTGAGCGATCGTACCGTCGACGTCCACGTCTCACACATTCGGAAGAAGCTAGGCGACGACGACGCGCTACTGCTCAAGACGGTGCGCGGCGTCGGCTACGTCTTGACGCGCGAATGAGGAAGCTCCGAGTGCGTCACCGGTACTTCCGCGCCCGCCACGACTTCCGGCTGCAGCGAGCGCTCTTCTGGTGGTTCGGCGCCACGATCTTGATGACCAGCTGCGTCTCTTTCGGTGTCATGCACGCGGTAGCGCCGGAGGCACGTTCGTGGCGCAAAGACGCGGAGCGGATGGAGGCGTTCGCGGCCGACCGCTTCGCCAAGGTGTGGGACGACCCGAGCGCGCGGCACGAGCTGGCGCTGGCCGTCGCGCAGGCGTTCGACGCCGTCGTCGACGTGAAAGACACGGCCGGGAAGCAGCTCGAGACGTCAGGCGGGCAGTGCAAGAGCGAGGCGTTCACGGTGCAGGTCGAGCGCGACGGGCGCCCGCTCGGCAGCGTCACGGGCTGCCTCAAGCAATCACGCCGTCCCCCTTGGCTGAGCATCGGCGCCACGCTGTTGGCCGCCTTTCTGACGATCTGGGCCGCGACGGCGAAGCTTGCGCGCCGCCTGACCCGACCGCTGCGCGATCTCACGCGGGTGACGCGGGAGCTCGGCGAAGGCAAGCTCGAGAGCCGGGTGCGGCTCGGCCACCATCACAAGGGCGAGGTGGGAATTTTGGCCGAATCCATCAACGAGATGGCCAAGCGCATCGAGCGCCACCTGAAGGAGCAGCGTGAGCTGCTGGCCGGAGTTTCCCACGAGATCCGCAGCCCGCTCGCGCGCCTGCGCGTGCTGTCGGAGCTGCTGCAAAGCGGCGCTCCTTCCCCCGACTTGCACGCCAAAATCGAGCGCGAGGTGATCGAAATCGACGAGCTGGTCGGCAAGCTGCTCGCCAGCTCTCGGCTCGACTTCGGCGCGCTCGACCTGCAGCCCCTGTGCGCGCGGGACGTCGCGCTGCGCGTGCTCGAACGCGCAGCGCTGCCGGCGGAGCTACTCGAAGACACGTCCGCAGACGTGACGGTGCGGGCCGATGCCACGCTGCTGGCGCGCGCCCTCGGCAACTTGATCGAGAACGCTGAGCACCACGCGGGCGGCGTCGTGAAGCTCGTGCTCCAGGCCGATGACCGCGACGTGACCTTCCGAATCCTCGACGCGGGGCCGGGGCTGTCGGCGGAGGTGCTGGCGCGCGGCTTCGATCCCTTCTTCCGAGGCCAGCAAGACGGGCAAACGTCGTCGCGCGGAGCGCTCGGCTTGGGCTTGTCGTTGGTGCAGCGCATCGCACGCGCCCACGGCGGAGAGGCGCGGCTCGAGAACCGCACGCCCGCCCCCGGCGCGGCCGCGATCGTCACGCTGCCGCGCGTCTCCGCGTAGGCGAGCTCAGTCGAAGCCCTCGCCGAGGCTGTGCCTGGCCAGCTTCTCGAGGGCTTGCACGAGACTCGCGTGATCGAGCGCGGCCCCGCCCGCGGCCGCCACCGCGTTGAAGAGCTGCTGGCAGAGGCTCGTCGCGGGCAGGCTGATGCCCAGCTCTTGGGCGCTGCGGAGCGCGAGGGCCAGGTCTTTCTGGTGTAGCGCGACGCGAAAGCCCGGCGAGAAATTGCGCTTGAGCATGCGCTCACCGTGCACCTCCAAGACGCGTGACGAAGCGAAGCCCCCGAGCAAGGCCGCTCGCACTTGCGCTGGGTCGGCCCCGGCCTTCGCCGCGAACAGCAGCGCCTCACCCACGGCCTCGATGGTGGCAGCCACGATGATTTGATTGGCCACCTTGCAGGTCTGCCCTGCCCCGCAGTCGCCGATGCGGGTGATGTGCTTGCCCATCAGCTCCAGCAGCGGCCTGATGCGCTCGAAAACCGCCTGCGTGGCGCCGCACATGATGGTCAAGGTCGCGCCCTTGGCGCCCAACTCGCCGCCCGAAACGGGCGCGTCGACGTAGTCCGAGCCGAGCTGGCCGATGCGCTCCGCGAACTTCTTGGTGGCGGTCGGCGAGATGGAGCTCATGTCGACGACCGTCTTGCCGGCGCCGAGCGCGCTCGACACGCCGCCTTCGCCGAACAGCACCTGCTCGACGTCCGGCGTGTCGGGGAGCATGGTGAAGATCACGTCGGATTGGCGCGTCGCGAGCGCTATCGAGGCGACGGGGCGGCAGCCCTCGACGGTCGTGTGGCTGCGGCTGTACGTGACCACGAGGTGCCCGCCTCGCGCCAAATGACCTGCCATCGGCTTGCCCATGATGCCAACACCGATGAAGGCGATGTTCGTCATCCGCTCTCGCTCCTCGTTCGATCTAGGGACTGAACCGCGCAGCCTAACCCAACTGGCGCCGGCGTGGCGACGGCCAGCACCGCTTACGCTAGCGAGGGGCCATCCAGCAATGCCCGCATGATGACGCGGCTCTCCATCGGCAGGCCCGCCATGCGCTCACGCTCGCTCAGCGCCGACAGCTCGGCGCCGTAGCGTGAGCGCGGAACGATCACGAAGCCCACCCGCTCGTAGAAGGGCGCATTCCAAGGGACGTCGGTGCAGGTCGAGAGCACCAGCGTGGCATGACCTCGAGCCCTCGCCTGCTCCGCCACGCGCCGGAGCAGGGCACGGCCGACACCTCGACCGGACCAGCTCGGCTCGACGTCGATCTCGTGCAGGTAAGCTTCGCTGCCGATGCGGCCCAGGATGGCGAACCCGATTGGCTCGTCGCTCGAGTCTGTCGCCACCCAGACATTGCCAGCGTCGACGAGGGCTGCCAGCTGGTGCGGATCGAACAACGGAAAGGTGGCGAGCTGGGGGTGTCGAGAATCCAGGAAGCGCTGCGCGGCACGCTCTTCGATGGGAGGGAGCTTGGGTAGGTCGCCGCCGTGCGCGGCGCGAACCCGAAAGGACGACGGGCCAGACATAGACAACAGCCTAAAGCGTCGGACGCGGCTACGGACCTTCGGACGCCAAATCAATCTGGTAGGGAGCAGACCTTCGACAAATCGTTGTTTTCTGTCTCACGCCCCACTGCCTCGTGGCGTGGCGCCACAGCGCCGAACAATTCGGACTCTGGACCAGGCATCAAATTCGCTGAGCGCGGAATTGGCACGTTTGCTGCCTTGTGGCGAGGCAGTCATGAGCGAAGTGGACAGCGTCGTCGATTCGCGCGCCAACCCCGTCGCGGAGCACGCGCCGACGCACATCGTGGGCATCGGTGCATCGGCCGGAGGCCTGGAGGCTCTCGAGTCGTTCTTCGAGCACGTACCACTCGACTCGGGTATGGGCTTCGTCGTCGTTCAGCACCTGTCGCCGGACTTTCGAAGCCTGATGGACGAGATCCTCGCGCGCCGCACGAAGCTGCCGGTGCACCTCGTCGAGCACGGCATGCGGGTAGAGCCCAACCGCGTCTACCTGATTCCGGCGAAGAAGGAGATGCTCATCGCGCAGGGACGACTACTCCTGAGTGATCGTGCGCGCGACCAAGAGCTCTCGCTGCCAATCGACGTCTTCTTTCGGTCGCTCGCGCAAGACTGCGAGGCGCGGGCGGTGGCCGTCGTGCTCTCGGGCGGCGGCAGCGACGGCTCGCGCGGCATCTGCGACGTGCACGACGCGGGCGGCTTGGTGCTCGTCCAAGACGGAGAGAGCGCGCAGTTCGACGGTATGCCGCGCACCGCCCGTGACGCCGGCGTGGCCGACGCGGTGATGCCGCCGCACGAGATGCCCGCGTTCCTGGTGCAGCACGCGCGGCGCCTCCCGCAGAGCCGGTCCGACGTCGCGCCGCGTAGCAACCAAGGCATGGCGGCGGTTTACCGCATCCTCGAGAGTGAATTCGGCATCGATTTCACGCACTACAAGCCGAGCACCGTCACCCGGCGCATCGAGCGTCGCCTTCAGCTCTCCCGCTCCGGAGACCTCGACGCCTACGTCAAACGGCTGCGTGACCAGCGTGAAGAGCTGGACGTCCTCTACCGCGATCTTCTGATCGGCGTGACGCGCTTCTTCCGCGACGAAGAAGCGTTTCAAGAGCTGGAGCAGCAAGTCTTGCCGGAGCTGTGGCAGAGCTTACCGCCGGGGGCGCCGCTGCGGCTGTGGGTCGCCGGCTGCGCGACGGGGGAAGAGGTGTATTCGCTCGCGATCTTGCTGTTCGAGCTGGCGCAGCGCCTCGGCGAACGTCCGGTGAAGATCTTCGCTACCGACGTGCACCGCGGCTCGCTCGAGATCGCCACGCGCGCGCTGTATGACGAGCAAGCGGTCGCTGGCGTTTCCCCCGAGCGGCTCGAGCGGCACTTCACCCGCCGCGGCGCGAGTTACCAGGTATCGCCGGAGCTCCGGCAGATGGTGGTGTTCGCGGCGCACAACGTGATCAAAGACGCGCCCTTCACGCGCATGCATTTCATCAGCTGCCGCAACATGCTGATCTACCTGCAGCCCCCGGCGCAGCAGAAGGTCCTCAGCCTGTTCCACTTCGCGCTGGGCGTGGGCGGCGTGCTGTTCCTCGGTCCGAGCGAAAGCCCCGGCGCGCTGACGCAAGACTTCGAAGCCATCGACAAGCACTGGCGGATTTACCGCAAGACCAGCGAAGGGCGAGTCGACGCCGGCCCCCGGCCGCAGTCGCCCCACAGGCTGCGCGCGGAGGCGCGCCCGCGCGTGGCGCGCGCCGCCAGTCGCACCTCGATTCCGCAGCTGCTGGGCGTGTACGACGCCTTGCTGGACGAAATGGTGGGGCCGAGCCTGCTCGTCAACGACGTCGGGGAGGTGGTGCACGCCTTCGGAGGCGCCAGCCAATTCCTGCACTTGGGCGACGGGCGTCAGGGGCTCGACGTGGTCGATCTCGTCGATGGCGAGCTGAAGACGGTGCTCGCGGGCGGCCTCAAGCGCGCGCTGAAGTCGCAAACACCGCTCACGTTCCGCGGCGTGAGGGTTCTCGATGGCGACGCGAGCGGGCGCTACACGGTGACGGTGCGCAGCCTCAAAGGCAAAGCGCAGAGCACGCCCCACCTGCTCGTGTCGTTCACGGCCGATCGCGATCTCGCGAGCGGGTCGCCCGAGCCGCTCGACGTCGACGTCGCCGAGCTGGGGCGCGAACGCATGACGGCGCTCGAGGCCGAGCTCAAGTTCACGAAGGAGAACCTCCAAAGCGCGACCGAAGAGATCGAGTCGAGCAACGAGGAGCTGCAAGCGGCCAACGAGGAGCTGCTGGCCTCGAACGAAGAGCTGCAGAGCACGAACGAGGAGCTGCAGAGCGTCAACGAGGAGCTCTACTCGGTCAACGCGGAATACCAGCGCAAGATCAGCGATCTGACGCAGCTCGCGAACGACATGGAGAACCTGCTCGCGAGCACCGACATCGGCACGGTGTTCTTGGACGGGCAGCTCCGCATTCGAAGCTTCACGTCGCGCGCGGCCGAGGTCTTCCGCTTGCTCCCGCACGACATCGGTCGCCCGATCGAGAATTTGACGCACAGCATGGAGTACCCGGAGCTGGCGAGCGATTTTCGAGCCGTGCTCGACAGCGGCCGGCCCATCGAGAAGGAGCTACGCGCTGCGACGCAACGCCACCTGTTCGTGCGCATCCTGCCCTATCGCGCGCGGGGCACCGTCGACGGCGTGGTCCTCACGCTGATCGACGTGACGAGCCTCAAGGCCGCCGAAGACGCGCTGTTTCACGAGCGCTACCTGCTGAACAGCTTGCTCAGCAGCGTGCCCGACGCGATCTACTTCAAAGACGCGCGCGGCCGCTTCATCCGCGCCAACCACGCGCTCGCGTCTCGCCTCGGCATCGACGATCCGCGCCAGGCCGTGGGCAAGACGGGCTTCGAGCTGCCGGGCTACGAACAAGCGCTGGCGGTGCACCAGCAAGACGAGCAGGTTCTGCGCACCGGTACCGCGCAGCACTATCAGCTCGAACGTCGCGAAGGCCCAGACGGTCGCGACGCCTGGGACTTGGTGACACGCCTTCCCCTCGCCGATCCCGAGGGAAAAATCGTCGGCATCATCGGGATCTTCCGCGACGTCACAGAGCAGAAACGCAACCAGGAGAAGATTTCGGACGCGGTCACGCGACGCGATCAGTTTCTCGCCATGTTGTCCCACGAGCTTCGTAATCCGCTCGGAGCCTTGGCCGGCGCCAGCGAGCTCTTGAAGCGCGCGGATTTGTCGGAGCCGCGACGCGCGCGGCTGTTCCAGGTCTTGGGCCGTCAAACGCGGCAAATGTCCCGCTTGCTCGACGACTTGCTGGAGGTGAGCCGGGTCACCCAAGACAAGATCGAGCTGCGCAAACATTGCTTGGACATTCGCCCGGTGATCCGCGACGCCGTCGAAGCGGCACGCGAGCAACTGGAGCTGCGGCAGATCGAGCTCAACGTCGATCTCGGCAGCGAGCCGCTGCTGGTGGAGGCCGACGCGGCCCGCTTGCAGCAGATTTTTGCAAACCTGCTGAGTAACGCCAGTAAGTACACGCCTTCTAACGGCCACGTGTGGCTCTCTGCCTCAAGCGAAGGCGACGAGGCCGTGCTACGCATCAAAGACGACGGTGTCGGAATCCCCCCCCACCTGCTTGGCGACGTCTTCGATCTCTTCGTTCAGTCGCCCCGCACGCTCGACCGCTCCGACGGGGGCCTCGGCGTCGGCCTCACCCTCGTACGCGGTCTCGTCGAACGTCACGGCGGCAGCGTTGCCGCTCACAGCGACGGCGAAGGCCAAGGCACCGAAATCACGGTGCGCCTGCCCCGCTCACTCCGACAACCAGAATCGAAGCCACCCTCCGAGACTACATCCATGCAGAACCAGGAAAATCCCAAGTTAGAGATCGTCGTCGTCGAAGACAACGATGACAGCCGCATGATGATGTGCGAGCTGCTGGAGCTATCCGGCTTCGAATGCCACACCGCCGCCACCGGGCCACTGGGGCTGGAGCTGATCGCGGCGCAACAGCCGGACGTGGCGCTGGTCGACATCGGCCTCCCCGAGCTCGACGGGCTCGAGGTCGCGCGGCAGCTGCGTAGCGATCCGCGCAACGACGCGATCTTCTTGGTCGCGCTCACCGGCTACGGGCAGCGCGAAGACCGCGACGCGGCCCACCGCGCGGGCTTCGACGCTCACTTGGTCAAACCCGTGGACTTCACGGCGCTGCTCGGCCTGTTGCGCACGCACCACGAAAAGCGCCTCGCCGCGCAAGCAAGCGCGGCCGAAGCGCAGACCGCCGGTACGCCGGCTCACTGAAAGGCTTGCGCGCGGCCACCTTCGTCGTCCTAAACTGACGCGCAGATGCACGGTCGCGCGAATCGGCACGCACCGCTCGCCCAGCAGCTGACCCGCCTGTCAGCGAACGAGATGGTGAGCGCCCTCGGCGCGGGCGCTCTGCCGCCGCTTCTCCGGCGAGGGCTCGCGCTGCCGCTCTCGGCCCTTTCGAGAAGACTCGGCGCGACCCTCGCGGAGCTGGACCTGAGCATCGACGAGGTCGGGCTCGCGGCGGCGGCGGCGCGCGCCCTGCAGAGCTTCGGCGTGACCGCGCGCGCGAGCGGCGAGGCTGTCGGAGCCGGCCCGTGCCTGGTGCTGGCGAACCACCCCGGAGCCTACGACGCGCTGGCGCTGATGAGCGCGATCGGCCGCGAGGACCTGGCCATCTTGGCTGCAGATCGCGGCTTCTTGCGCTCGCTGCCGCGACTGTCTCGGCAACTCCTGTTCGTCGGCGACGGCGCTGCTCCGCGCGCGGCGACGCTCAAGCGCGCGCTCACGTGGCTGGGCCGCGGCGGGGCGCTGTTGCACTTCCCCGCGGGCCAGATCGAGCCCGATGCCGACTTCTCACCCAGCGGCGCAGCGCTGCTCGCTACCTGGCAGCCTGGCGTCGCGGCTCTGGTACGCGCCACGCGGCGCGCACGAGGTCAGGTGTTCGTGGCGGGCGTACGCGGCGTTCACTCGCCGCGGGCGAAGCGGCTCCGCCTCAACCGCTGGGCAGAGCGACGCGGCGTCACCACGCTGTCGCCGCTGCTGCAAATGGTGGTGCGGCTGGCGGACGTGACGACGCGCGTTCACCGCATCGAGCTCGGCGACCAGCTCGCGGTCGCCCCCGTCTTCGAGCACGAGGCGCGGCTGCGGGGAGCGCTGCTCAGCGCGATTCAACGAGCGTAGCGCGCAGAGCCAGCGCCGTGTCGCGCCAGCGCGGCAACGTGGCTTCGGCGTGCCAGGCGGCGCGGCGCAAGCGCGCGCGGAGCTCGCCGTCCCCCACGAAGGCGCCGAGCGTCGCGCCGAGCGTCGCGTCGTCGTCGGGGTCGAACAGCAGCCCCGCCGAGGTGGCCCCGACCAGCTGCTCCGCGGCGCCGACGCGCGCCGCGATCACCGGCACCGACGCCCACAGCGCCTCGCTCAGCACCATGCCGTAACCCTCGAGCGCCGAGGGCAACACGAGCGCGTCCGCCAAGGACAGCTGCTCCGCCACGCCGTCTTCCGCGAGCGGCCCCAGGAAGCGCACGCGCCGCGCGATCCCCGCGGCGTCGACGAGCCGGCGCACCTCCGCCGCGTACTCGGCGTCGGGCTCGGCCCCGACCAGGACGAGCTCCACGTTGTTGTGCGGCAGCCCCGCCAAGGCGGCTACCAGAGGTAGCACCCGTTTGCGCGGCAAGATATTGCCCACGAAGAGCAGGCGGAGCAGCGCGGAGCTCGGCTCCTGCCCGCCCGTGAGGGGGCGCGGCAAGCGATCCGCGCCCGGCTCCGCGACCGCGACGCGCAGCGCTAGTCGCTCGGCGAACAAGCGGTCGGCCGTGACGTGGCTGGTGGCCACGAGCGCGTCCGCCTGCGCGATCACGGCACGCTCGAGCTGCAGGAGGGCGTCACGCTCGGGGCCGGGAGGGTGCTCCCACGCCGAGAGGTGGTGCACGAGGAGCACCCGGCGCGGCGCGACGCCGGCGCGAAAAATCCGCTGGAGATCGCGGAAGCACAGCTCGTCGGCGACGACCACGTCGAAGCCGTCGAGGTTCACGTCCGAGGCCGGCGCGGCGGGGTCGAGCGAGAGCACGGTCACGGCGTCACCGAGACCGCGCAGCTGCTCGACGACCAAGCGATCGTAAATATACCCCCCGCTCACCTGCTCGAGAGCGCCGTAGACAATCCAAGCGATACGTAGCGGACGAGTCATGATCGACCCAGCTCGAGCTCGAAGCTGGCCCACGCGACCGGCGACTCCCGCAAGAGCACCGTGAGACGCGCCGGCGCTGGTGGTGAGGCGTCGGCCGGCAGCGCAGCGATGCGCTCGGCGAGCGAGCCCGCCAGCAGCTCCGCGACGCGCTCCGTCGTCGACGTGCGACCGGGAAAAGCAGGGTGCTCATCGAGGTTCGTGTAGTCGAGCGTCGCCAGCGCTTCGCGCAGAATGCGGCGAAGCGCGCCGATATCCATGACCACATGGTGCGGCCCGAGCTCGGGCGTGCGCACCGTGACCTCCACCGCGTACGTTGCCCCGTGCAAACGCTGCGCGGGACCAAAGAACGGATCGGCGAAGCTGTGCGCGATCATGACGTGGTCGGAGACACCCAAGCTGAACATCGCTAGCCTCCGTTCTAGCACCGGTCGTCTAGAGAACGCGGTAGTGGAAAACCGATTGCAAGGACTCGCCGGGCGCCCGCGCTAGCCGCGCGTAGAGCTGCGTCGCTTCGCTGAACGCGAGCGGCTCCTCGATTAGAGCGTCGAGGGCGACATTTTTCAACAGCTGCCCCACCTCCTCGAAACGCCGGTCGAGCGACCAACGAGCGCTCCGCCCCGGCGAGATGCGGGAAACCTGGCTCGAGCGCAGGGTGAGCCGTCGGCGATGGAAATCGGACCCCAGCGCGAGCGACGCCGCGCGCATGCCATAGAACGACGCGACCGCGATCGCGCCTTCGTCGCGAGCGTGGGCGATGGCCACGTCGAGGCAGGCGGGGTCACCGCTGGCTTCGACGACGACGTCGACGCAGTCGGCCGGCAGCGCCTCGGGCGCGTAGGCGGCGTCGAAACCCAGCGCTAGCGCCGCGCCGCGCCGCAGCGCGCTCGGCTCGCTCAAGCTCACCTGCCGCGCGCCGGCGCGCTTGGCGAGGTGGCCGACGAGGATCCCCACCACGCCGCCGCCGAGCACGAGCACGTGATCGCCCAGCGTGATGCCGGCATCCCAAACCACGTTGAGCGCGGTCTCCAAGTTGGCGGCCAAGACCGCCCTCTCGGCGGGCACCCCCGCCGGCAAGGCGCGCGCCGTCGAGGCCGGCACGCAGTGCTCGTCACCGTGCGGCAAGAGGGCAAAGAAGCGCGCGCCGAGCGCCACCCCGGGAGCGCGAGCCTCCGTCACCTCGCCGACCCAGGCGTAGCCGTAACGGCGCGGGAAGGTCGGCGTCGCGGGCGCGTCGAGCGACGGATCGAACGGCGTCGGGCCCTCGCCTCGATACAGCAAGAGCTCGGTGCCTTGACTGACGCCCGAAGCGAGCGCGCGCAAGCGAAGCTGCCCCGAGCTCAGCTCGCCGCGCGTCGCCTCGCGCAGCTCGACGCGACGCGGTGCCGTGAACCAAAGCTCCCGCGGCATCAGCTGGACCGCGCTGCGTAGGCGATGTCTCCGCTCAGGCAGAAGCTGGAGCCGAGCCGCTCGAGCGTTGGCGCTTCGAGGCGCGGGGCCATATCCAGACCTTCCACGCCGAGCTCGCCGAGCACGCTGGGCCCGGGGGCGCCGAGAAAATAGGGGACGAGCTCGATTTGGGCGCGATCGGCGAGCCGCTCGCGCAAAAATGAGCTGAGCACCTGGGCGCCGCCCTCGACGAGCAGGCGCCTGACACCTCGCTCGCCGAGCGTGACCAACATGTCGGCGAGCGACACGCGCCCGCCCGAGTCAGGGCGAGCCAGCTCCACCTCGGCGCCGGCCTGCTCGAGCCGAGCGCGACGCCCTTCGCTGGCCCGCTCGCGCGTGGCGAACACCAGCACGCTGCCAGCGCCCGGCGTGGCGGCGAGCAGCCGCGCGGAATCAGGCAAGCGCAGCGCGGAATCGAGCACGACGCGCAGCGGTTGAGACGCCCCTTCCCCGCGCGCGGTGAGCCACGGATCGTCGTGGAGCGCGGTCTCGATGCCGATGAGAACCGCGTCGTGCGCGTGGCGAGCGCGGTGGGCATCCGCCACACCTTCAGCGCTGCTCAAGATCGCGCGCGGGCGGTCACGACCGAGCCCGAGCCGGCCGTCGAGCGACTGCGCGAAATGCAGCGTCACCTGCGGGCGCGCCACGCCTCACCTCGCCACGTCACGCCGCAACAGCCCTTCGCATCGCGCTCTGGCTCTACTACCTCGCTCGCGCAATGTCCAAGGCGGGCTCGAATTGGCGGTGGTGTTTTTGCCTCGAGCGTGCTGAAAAAGCCGGGCATGCCTACCGTCAGGCTCGTCATCTCCACATCGAAGAAGCTCGCGCCGCTCGTGAGCGAGCTGCTCTTCGACGCGGGCGCCGGCGGCGTCGAAGAGCGCGGCGGCAGGGGCGCGACGCTCGTCGCCTTCGGCGACGACGCCGAGCAGCTGTCCGCTGTTTGGCGCAAGGTAGTGCGCGCCCTCGGCAGCGCGCTGCCCGCGTCGCAGCTCCCGCGCGCCGAGCTCCGCGCCGACGCCGAGGAGCGCTGGCGGAGCGAGTGGACGGAGCACCTGCGACCGGTGCAGCTGACTCGCAGGCTCTGGCTCGCGCCCGAGGCCGCGCCCTCGCCCGCGCTGGGCCCCGCGCAAAAGCTCATCCGCTACGCCCCCGCCATGGCGTTCGGTGATGGCGACCACCCGACGACGCGCCTCGCCGCGCGCGCCATCGAGGCTCACTATCGGGCGGAGCCGGGGGGCGCGCTGCTCGACATCGGCGCTGGCACGGGGGTGCTGTCGTTCGTCGCGGTCCTCAGCGGCGCGCGGCGAGCGCTCGGGACGGACATCTCACGCGAGGCCGTGCGCGCCGCCGGCCACAACGCCGCGCTCAACGGCCTCGCGAAGCACACCCGCTTCATCCACAGCGCAGGGCGCGTGGCGGGGCGCTTCGACTTGGCCGTCGTCAACATCGAGCTCCGGCCCTTGCTCGAGGTGCTGGCGCGCCTGCCGGCCGCCGCCCGCCACGCTTCGCGCCTGCTCGTGACAGGGTTTCTCGCGTCTCAGGCGGCGGAGGTGGCGAAGGCAGTCGAGCGCGCTGGATTTGCCGCGCAGAGCCGGAAGCGCGAAGGCGACTGGCGCTTGCTCAGCGCCGCGCGCCTACACTAGCGCTCATGAAGCTCGTCGCGGCGCCGAACGCGCTCAAAGGAAGCCTTTCGGCATTCGACGCAGCGCGCGCGATCGCGAAGGGCGCCGCGCGCGCTGCCGCCAACGCCGACGTCGTCGAGCTCGCGATCGCCGATGGCGGAGACGGCACCGCCGAGGTCATCTGTCGGGCGCGCGGCGGCGTATTTCGGGCGGCCGAGGCGAGCGACGGGCTGGGGCGGGTCCGAGCGGCGCGCTACGCCTGGCTCGAAGACGGCACCGCCGTGATCGACGTGGCCACCGCTTCCGGGCTGGCGCTGCTCGCGCCGAGCGAGCGACGAGCGCTCCACGCGACGAGCTTCGGCACCGGGCAGCTCGTGCGAGCCGCGCTGGACGCCGGCTGCAGCCGGATCCTGCTCGGCGTCGGCGGCAGCGCGAGCGTCGACGGGGGCGCTGGAATCCTGGAGGCGCTCGGAGCGCAGCTGCTCGACGAGGCGGGGGTACCGTTGCCGCGTGGTGGCGGCGCGCTCGAGCGGCTCGCGCGCATCGACCTCTCGCGCGTGACGCCACGTGCCCGGGAGGTACCGATCGCCATCGCCTGCGACGTCGACAGCCCGCTGCTCGGCGAAGCCGGCGCGGCGCGGCTGTTCGGTCCGCAAAAGGGCGCGACGCCGGGCGAGGTCGAGCGGCTGGAGGTGGCGCTCGCTCGCTTCGCGCGCGTGATCGCCGGCCAGCTCGGCGTCGACGTGGCAGGCGTGCCCGCCGGTGGCGCGGCGGGCGGCATCGCGGCGGGCCTGCATGCCGTGCTCGGCGCGCGGCTGGCTTCGGGCATCGACCTCGTGCTCGACGCCGTCGGCTTCGACGCCGCGCTCGAGGGCGCGACGCTCTGCATCACCGCCGAGGGGCGCCTCGATCGTCAGAGCCTGCGAAACAAGGGCCCCATCGGCGTCGCTCGGCGAGCGGCTGCTCGAGGCGTGCCGGCCATCGCGCTGGCCGGCGACGTCGAAAGCGACCTCGAAGACGCGGACTTTCCCGAGCTCGCCGGGATCTTCTCGATTTGCAGCGGCCCCGTTTCGTCGACCTACGCGATGCAGCACGCTGCGGCCCTGCTCGAGCGTGCGGCCGAGCGCTGCACGCGGCTCTTCGTTCGCGCGCGGTCGTCATGACGTCAGCCGCAGGCACGCGGGCGCTGTCGCCGAAGCTGGGCTTGATTTCTGGGGTCAAGACTCCGACGACTTTCATCCCGCGCACCTGCAGCTGGCGTCACTCCGCAGGGTAAGCAAGCGGCGTGCCGTCGGGCCACCCTCGTCATTTGCGCAGTTTGCCCAAGTGGCGGTGTGCCAGGTGTGCCGTGATCTCACCCGGCCGCGCCGTTGCGCTCCGTCGCTTCCAAGCGGGCTCGCGTCGCGCGTGCTCTCTCCCAGTACACGTCGGCGAGCGCTTGACATTGGCTCGAACAGATCGACGCCGCGAGCTCCGACCACTCGAGGTATTCGCGCTGTCGCTCGAGCGTCCAGTGCGGCGGCAAGAGCGTGATGTTGCTGCTCAGATCCGCGAGCTTGATGATCAAAACCTGCGGCGCCATGCTCGGCAGCTCCTCGAGCGTGATCGCGCGCCGACGGGGGCGAGGCAGGGCCTTGTCATCCGACAGCGCCTGCACGAAGCGCCGCACCCTCTCGCCGAAGCGCTGCTCGACCTCGGCGGCCGTGGTGGGCGTGTCCTCGAGCACGTCGTGGAGCGCCGCCGCGATCAAGACGTCGACGTCGTCCACCTGGGCAACCGTCGACACCAACATCGCGACCTCGATCAGGTGGTTGACGTAAGGCGCGGCGTCCGGCCCCTTGCGCCGCTGGGCGCTGTGCCGCTGCGCCGCGAAGTCCAGCGCTTCGAGAAGCCGTGAAATGGCCACCTGACACCGATCCTACCCCAGCTCGGGGGCCGCTCGAACCGCGAAACTGTAACGCGCAGGCTTCACCCATGCTTCCGGACCGCATCGCTGCCTGGGGGATCGCGAGCCGCGGGCCAATTAGCCGCGATATAGCCTGTACCGTGCGCTCGGGGCCTTCCGCTTCGGCCCAGTAAATGCGACACCGAAGCTCGTGAAACCCGCCGACGCTCGCCCCGAAGACCGCGCCCTGCAAGACGACATGCGCTGGCTCGCCTCCCTCCTCGGGCGCGTCATCCAGCGCCTCCAGGGCGAAGAGGTGTTCAAGGCGGTCGAAGAGCTGCGGGTGGCCAGCCGCGCGCGCCGCCGCGGCGATCCTACCGCGCCGTCGCTGCGCGAGCTGCTGTCGAAAGTCGACGCCCTTCCGTTCGAGATCGCGGCGCCGACGGCGCGCGCGTTCACGGTGTTCTTCTTCCTGATCAACACGGCCGAGCAGGTGCATCGCGTGCGCCGCCGCCAGAGCTACGCCACCGCCGAGGGCACGTCACCGATCACGGCCCAGCCCGCGAGCGCGCTGTGGGCGTTCCAGGAGCTGAAGAAGCGCGGCAAGTCGGCCTCGCAGGTGCGCGCGTACATCCAGGAGCTCGAGGTTCGACCGGTGCTGACCGCGCACCCCACCGAGGCCACGCGCCGCACGCTGCTCGAGCTTCAGGCGCGCGTCGCCGACGCGCTGCTCAGCCGCGAGCGAGCCTCCGCGGGGGAGCTGCGCCGCCTGGAAGAGCACGTCGAAGGTGAGATCGAGCTGCTCTGGCTCACCGACGAGGTGAGGCGCAACCGGCCCAGCGTGCTCGACGAGGTCAGCCAGGTGATCTGGTACCTCGAAGATCGCCTGCTCGACGCCTCCGCGGAGGTGGGCGAGGCCGCCAACAACGCCTTCCGCGAGGTCTACGGCGAAGAGCTGGGCGTCACCCTGCGCGTGCCGCTCGGCAGCTGGGTCGCCGGCGATCGCGACGGCAACCCCTTCGTCACTCCGGAGATCACGCTCGCGGCCGCGCGCCGCAACGCGCACGCGATTTTGGGCCACTACGTCAAGAAGGTGGGCGGCCTGATCACGCGCCTGTCGATTTCGGATCGTATCGCCGCGCCGCCCCAGGCGCTGCTCGACTCGCTCGAGCGCGACAAGCCCCTCCTCCCCCAAGCCTGGGAGAAGAACAAGCGCCGTAACGCCAACGAGAGCCTGCGCCTGAAGCTCACGTTCATCGTCGGCCGGCTCGAAGCAACTCGGCACGAGGTGGCGGCGCGCGACGCCAATCGCCCCGAGCGCCTCGAGGGCGCGTACAGCAGCGCCCAAGAGCTGCTCGAGGATCTCAAGCTCGTCGAGGAGACGGTGCGCGCGGGCGGCGCCGAGCACGCGGTGCGCAGCCTCGTGGCGCCGCTGGTCGCGCAGGTGGAGACGCTGGGCTTCGCCGGCTACTACCTCGACCTGCGCGACGACTCGGAGACGCACACGCGCACCGTCGACGCCATCACCACCGGCGTCGATCTCGGCAAGCTGGACGAGCAGGGCTTGCGCCGCGAGCTGCTCAACCGCCGCCCGCTGCTCTCCCCCCACAGCGCGCTCGACGAAGAAGCGACCAAGGTGCTCAACGTCTTTCGCACCATGCGCCAGGTGCAAGACGAGTTCGGAGAGAACGCGGCCAGCACGTACATCATCTCGATGTGCCGTCGCTCGGAGGACCTGCTGCGCGTGCTGCTCATGGCCCGCGAGGTGGGCCTTTGTGATTTGACGGCCGAGCCGCCCACCTCACGCCTCGACGTCGTGCCGCTGTTCGAAACTCAGGCTGATCTCGCGAGCGCCCCCAAGGTGCTGAAAGAGCTCGTGGCAGATCCGGTGTATGCGCGGCAGCTCAAAGCGCGCGGCATGCATCAAGAGATCATGCTCGGCTACTCCGACTCCGCGAAGGACGTGGGGGTGGTGGCCGCGTCGTGGGAGCTGTACCGCTCGCAAGAGCTGCTCTCGGCGGTCGCGCGGGAGCACGGCGTCTCGCTGAGCTTGTTCCACGGCCGCGGCGGCACCGTCGGTCGCGGCGGCGGCTCACCGGTTTACCGAGCGCTCACGGCGCTCCCTCCGCGCACGCTGACGGGCAAGATCAAGATCACCGAGCAGGGCGAGATCATCTCCCAAAAGTTCGGCCTCCCCTCGATCGCGGAGCGCAGCCTCGAAGTGATGCTGACCGGCACCTTGCTGGCGCATTTCTCGGATTGGCGCGAAGGCTTGCCGGCGGGCACCGAAGAGCGCTTCCGCGCGGCGATGGAGCAGCTGAGCGAGCAGTCACGCTTGGCCTTCCGCAAGCTGGTGCACGACCAGACCGCGGTGTTCGAGCTGTTCCTCACCGCCACGCCCGTGCGCGAGCTGACGCACGTCCACTTCGGCTCTCGGCCGGCTTACCGCGAGCGCGGCGCCGGCACGATGGCAGGTATCCGCGCCATCCCCTGGAACTTCGGCTGGACGCAGATGCGCTTGATGGTGTCGGCGTGGCTGGGGGCCGGCGCGGCGCTCGAAGCGATGATGAAGCAGCCCGGCGGCGAGCAGCTGCTCAAGGAGATGGCGCGCAGCTGGCCATTCTTCGGGGATTTGCTGGACAAGCTCGAAATGGTCTGCGCCAAGGCCGACCTCGACATCGCCAAGCTCTACGTGCAAGAGCTGGGCGGGAACGCGCAAATCACCGCCGAGATCGAGCAGGATTTCGTGCGCACCGTGCGCTGCCTGAACAACATCCGCGGCCGTGATCTGCTCGCCGATCACCGCTTCCTGCAGGGCTCGCTCGGCCTGCGCAACCCCTACGTCGACCCGCTCAGCCTGCTCCAAGTCAGCTTGCTCAAGAAGAAGCGTGTGCTCGCCGAAGATCACCCCGATCGCCCCTTGCTGGATCAGGCCCTGGGGACCACGCTAAACGGCATTGCGCAGGGCATGCGAAATACTGGCTGACGCTCGCGGGCGGGGTCGACAATGACCCCGCGCCCTGAGACTTCGCCTACCTCCGAGCCCAGCTCGGCCCGCGAGCAGGTCGGGCGAGGCCGCTACGTGGTCGTCGGCTCGCTCGGCGCCGGATCGCAAGGGGAGACGCTCGAGGCCGTCGATAAGCGCGAAGGGCGGCCCGTCGCCATCAAGCGCTTCACCATCCGCGGCGCCAAGTCGTGGAAAGACGTCGAGCTCGCCGAGCGCGAAGCTGCCGTGCTCGCCTCGCTACGTCATCCCGCCCTGCCCCGCTACATCGAGCACTTCGAAGAGGACGGCGCGCTCTACCTCGTCATGGACAAGGTGGACGGCGAGTCGCTGGCGGCGCGTGCCAAGCGCGGCGCGCGGCTCGATCACGCGCAAGTCGTGCGCTTCTTGACCGACACTGCGGAGTGCTTGCGCTACCTGCACGGTCACGCGCCGCCCATCGTGCACCGTGACATCAAGCCCGGTAACGTCATCCTGCGCCCCGACGGCTCCTACTGCCTGGTCGACTTCGGCTCGGTGCGAGATCGCCTGAAGCCGGAGGGCGGCAGCACGGTGGTCGGTACGTTCGGCTACATGGCGCCCGAGCAGTTTCAGGGCCGCGCGGCGCCCGTCAGCGACGTTTACGCCGTCGGCGCCACGGCGCTCAGCCTCCTCACGGGTCGCGAGCCGGAGGATTTGCCCCACAAGGGCCTGAGCATCGACGTGGAGGCGGCGCTGCGCGGCACCGCTGAGCGGCGCTTGATCGCCGCGCTGCGCAGCATGCTGGAGCCGGATCCCGATCGCCGCGCTGGCTCCGTCGCCGAGGCGCTGGAGAGCTCGGGGCTTGCGCGCGCGGTAGGCGCCGGAGCCTCGAGCGTGGCCGAGGCGGCCAAGCAGGCGCGGCGCGCTCGCATCGAGGCTGAAGCCGCGCGCAGCCAAGCCCAGCATGAGCGCGAAGTCGCCGAGGCAGAGCGGCGCGGCGCCTTCGCCGCCGGCAGCCGGGCGAGCCGGAAAGCCGCCAAGCAGGCAGAGAAGGCTGCTCGCAAGGCCGCGCGCCGCGCTCAGCGCTACGCGCGCCGTCACGCGCACGACCACTTTCGCCGACCCGGTCGGGCGGTGACGCCTGCCATCGTGCTCGGTCTGGTCATCCTGGTCGCGCTGGCGGTGGCGCGCGTGGCAACCTTCGCGCTGTTCCAAGTTTTCTTGCCGACCCTGTTCACGCTGCTCACGATCGTCGCGGGGCGCGGCATGCTCGAGCGCGCCGAGCGCATGCGCGGAGTCGGTCGCGCCGGCCAACGCGGTCTCGCTCGCGCGCAGTCGCACATTCGCCAGCAATTTCTGGGCGGCCGTGCGCCCGCGCCGCTCGACCACGTGGTCGACACGACCGCCGAGCCCGCCCCTCGCCGCGCGCGCGTCAGCGACGCCCTCGAGGCCGACCTCGAGGCCGAGCTGGAAAGCGAGCTGGAAGCCGCCGCCGAAGCTCGCGAGCGGCGCGAAGGACGCCGCTGACGAGGCGCCCGGCGCACGTCAAGCCTGGCGGATCTTCTCGAGGTCGGGCACGACGCGAGCGACGCGCTGTCGCACCACGTCTTTGACGAGCGCCCACAGCGTGTCCTCGTCTTCGCTCTCACCGAGCAAGCCGAGCGGCACGCGGAACCCGCCCATGTCGGCGCGACCGCCGCCATAGGGGCGTCCCTGGCTGTCGTCGCCGAAAGCGTTTTGCATGAACGACGACGGGTCGACGGAGGCGCGACGAGTGCGCAGGCTGCCGTCGATACGGTCTTCGACGATGCCGTACACCACCACCGTATCGATGTCCTCGCGGCGCAGGATGTAATCGGCCGCCATCGGGATGGCGTCGCGGTTGATGGCGGAGACCCGGCCTACACCGGCGATCGCGAAATCGCGCACCACCTCGAGGTCGCGCAGCGCGCGCCCCACGGCTTCCATGGCTTCGGCCGTCAACGTGCGGCGCCCGACGCGGCTCAGCGTCTCCGAGTCGGAGAACTGCTTCAAATAGGCGGCCGCGCGATGGTCGTTCGGGGTCGCGAACGCGAAGTCGTCGGTGTCCGTCTGGATGCCGAAGAACATGGCCGTGGCCACGACGCCGTCGTCGTTGCCGTTAGCGCTGAACGGCACGAGCCCGCGCTCGCTATATTCGGAGTAGATGGTCGCGGTCGCGCCCACGTCGTGCCGGATGTCGACGAACGGCGCTTTCGGAATGGCGGGCGGGCGGTGATGATCGACCACCGTCAGCAACTGCAGGCTTTCGGGTACGCGGATGGCCTGCTCGCTCTGGCTCGCGTCGACCAGCGCCAAGTAGCCGAAGGTCTCGAGCTCTTCGGACTCGGTGACCTTGATCATCGGCACGTTGAGCAGCTTCACCATCGCGCGGTTCTCGGCGCGCGAGATGGGCAGCACGTGCGCGATCGTCGCCGAGACGCCGAGGCGCTCGCACAGACGCTTGTGCGCCATCGCGCTGCCGATGCTGTCGGGATCCGGATGGCCACCGAGCAGGATCACGTGCGGCTTGTCGGTCGCGCCGGACAGCACGCGCTCGAGCTCCTGCCACTTGTCGGTCTTGTCGGACTGACTACCCATGGCTCTGGTCTGCCTGTCTCATTGAGGAAGGGTTTGTATACACCAGGGCGGCGCCGATGCCGGGAAAGCAGAATAAGACCCTATAACTTCAATAGGTTAGGTCTATTTGCATTCGGACCTCAGAAATGCGCGGTCGGGAGGAGAACGCCGGTACACTGCTGCGCGTGACCCGCGTGCCCTGCGCCGCCGGCGTTTTGCTCTTCTTCCTGGCCTGCCAGGGGAAGCAGCCAGCTGGCCCGAGCCCGAGCCCTTCCAGCCAAGCTGCGGGGCCGGTGAGCGCAGCGGCAGTCGTGAGCGCCACGCCCAGCGCCGCCCCGAGCGCTGTCCCTGCCGCGCCGTCCGCCGGCGCCGACAGGGCCGCAGCTCCGTTCACGCCCGACCCCAAGGCGTACCCCTGGCTCGGGGGCGACCGTGAGCTCCCCCAGCCCGACGCCTCGCTCGAGCAGCGCTTCCCGGCCCCACCCGGTTACCAGCGCGTGAAGGTGGAGCCCGGCAGCTTCGCCGAGTGGCTGCGCTCCCTGCCGATGGCGCCCGAAGGCACGCCGGCCAAGACCTTCGACGGTAAGGAAGCGCTGGCCGCGGACGATGACTACCTCGCAGGTGTGGTCGCGATCGATACGGGCGACGCCGATCTGCAGCAGAGCTCGGACGTGATCATTCGCTTGCAGGCCGAGTACCTGTGGTCACGCGGCGAGCGCGACAAGATCAGCTACTTGAGCGCGACGAAGCTGAACATGCCGCTCTCGCGCTGGGAGAAGGGGCAGCGCTTGCTGCCGAACGGCCCGAACGTGTTCTGGGTCATCAAGGGCAAGCCCAGCGAAATCGACTACGCGGAGTTCCGTCGGTACCTCGACGCGGTCTTCAATTGGGCCAACAGCACGTCGCTCGCGCCGCGCTCGCAGGCGGTCGAAGATCCCAAGGATCTCGTGGCGGGTGACTTCTTCCTCCAAAGCAAGGCTCCGAGCCACGTCGCCGTGGTGCTCGACGTCGCGGAGAAGCCCAGCGGGGAACGCGTCGCGCTACTCGGGCAGGCGCGCTCACCGGCGGAGAGCATTCATGTGGTGCGGCCCGGCAAGGCCACCGCATGGTTCAGCGTGCGTCCCCCCGTACCGGTCTTGACGCCGCACTCCAAGGCGCTCGACTGGGCCGATCTGCGCCGCCTGCCGCCCGCCGAAGCCGAGAAGTAAGGGCTCCTCGCGGGGGAAGCTCACCGCGGGCGGCGGCCAGCGTGATCGGGATGTCATGGGGCGTCCGTGACACCGCATGGCGCAGCGCGACTGCGCGCGGGCAGCGGTAAATGTGGAGGTTCTAGCGATCGCCTCCTATTCGCCCAAAAGCCCTAACTATCCGCAGAAAACTGACTGGGACTGGTTCCATAAAAACACCGACCGTCGCTGGACAGAGCCTAAACCGTCGCGCATAGTCCGTGTCCGCCGCCCTGACGGCTCTTGGAGGACTTCTGCCATGTCGATCAAAGCTTCGCGTCATCTCGGTATTGGTCTCACTCTCGCGGCCGTCGGCGTTCTCGCCGCCTGCAGCGACGACACGACCGGCAACAACAACCCCAACCAGCCGACCGCCGGCAACACCAGCGCCGCAGGGCAAGGCACGGGCGGCGCGGCGGCGGGCAACACCAGCACGGCAGGTCAGAGCACGGGCGGCCAGACCACCGGCGGCGGCGGCACGGGCGGCCAAGCTACGGGCGGCGGAGGCGCCGGCGGCGCCGGCGGCGGCGACAGCAACGCTTGTAAGGGCACCAAGCCGACGGGCAACCTCATCACTGACTTCAACGACGCCGTCGCCGACGCGACGAACGCAGGCCAGTTCAAATGGACGCTGGGCGCCCCGGGCGGCACCTACAGCTACGACGCGGGCGTCTTCACGACTGACTTCACCAACATGGCGTACCACGTCAAAGGAAAGGTCGCCGGCTATCACGGCTTTGGGCTGTACTTGCTCGATTGCACCAACGCCACGGGCTCGGGCGCGACAGGCGTATCTTTCACTATCAAGGGCAATGTTGGCCCTGGTGGCATGGTCAGTCTTCGTGTCGAGAACAACTCGACCACGCCGGCGGCGGCAGGCAAAGGAACGTGCCCGGCCGGTGCGATGTGGGAAGTATGCCATCCGGGTGAGTTCATGATCCCGGTCACCGACACCGCGACCGAAATCACGGCCACGTGGGACAAGTTCGTGGGCGGCGTCCCGACCATGACTGACGGCACCGAGGTCACTGGCCTACAGTGGGCCTTCGTTTGGCCGGACGGCGCAACCGAAGCGGATGCGTATGATGTCGAGGTCACCGTCGAAGACGTGAAGTGGCTCGGCACCATCACCGGTGCTGGTGGCGGCGGCGCGGGCGGTGGCGGTGCTGGTGGCGGCGGTGCTGGCGGCGGCGGTGCTGGTGGCGGCGGTGCTGGTGGCGGCGGCGCGGCGGGCGGCGGCGCGGGTGGCGGCGGCAACGGCGGTACCGGCGGCCAGTAAGAAAACGTTCGCTCGACGACGCGGCTACCTCGCGTCCGTTGGGCATCTACAGATGGCGGCTCCGCGTCGGGAGCCGCCATCGCTCTTTTTGTGCCCGGAAAACTGCCGCCTGTCAGGGCCGCGCGGGGCGGCGGACGCGGCGCACCTTGCTGCTGGAGGCGTCGCCGCAGAAGAAGGAGTCCTTGCCGTCGCTTTCGAGGCCGCTCACGAACACGCCCGCGGGCATGTCGAGGCGCTCTTTCACCTCGCCCGTCGCTGGCTCGACGCGGCGTAGCTCGCTCTGGTCGTTCTCCCAGGTGCCGTGCCACAGCTCGCCCTCGACCCACGTGACACCGGTGACGAACCTGTCCGACTCGATGGTGCGCACGATGCGGCCGTCGCTCGGATCGATGCAGTGGATCTTGCGGTCCCGGTATTGGCCGACCCACAAGTGTCCTTCGGCCCACGCCATGCCCGAGTCCTTGCCCTGACCCGGCGCCGGAATCGTGGCGAGCACCGCGCCGGTCTTGGCGTCCAGCTTTTGGATGATACCGGCTGTCAGCTGGTAGAAGTGCTTGCCGTCGAAGGCGGTGCCAGCGTCGGCGGCCGCCGGCAAACGCGCGCTCGCGCTGCCCGTCTCGGGATCGAAGCTCTGCAGGTGTGAGCCCGCCGCCGCCCAGACTCGTTCGCCGTCGAACGTGACGCCGTGGACGCGTTCTACACCCGGAAACGGGCCGTATTCAGCGATGACTTCAGCGGGTTGCCTGCGTGCTCTGCGGTTTGCCATGTGCCTAGCGTTACCCCAACGTCCCGGGAGCCACGAGTAACAAGGTCGTCGCGAATCCGCCGCCCGCCTGCGCGACCCAGCGCCGTGAGCGCCCTCCGCCCACGCCCCGCACCTTGCCTTGCGCCTCGAGCGCCGCGAGCGCGCGCTGCACGGCGCGTTGACTCTTGCCGAGCGCGGACGTGGCCCACGCTTCGCCGCTCAGCAAGAGGGCCCGCAGCGCCGAGGCTTCGTCGTCTTCAATCGGCAAGAGGCGCACGATGCGCTCGCCTCCGCGAGGCACGAGCGCATAGCCAGCGGCTGTCGCGCCGATCTCCGCCTGAGCGCTCACCAACTTTCGCAGCCGCCCGACCTCGACGCGGAGCCGCGCGCGGTGAGATTCGTTCACGCGGCGCGCCCCGAACACACGCGTGATCAAGACGTCGCGCGGCACCTCGTCGGCAGCTCGCTCCGCCAGCGCGGCGAGCAGCTCGAGCAAGATCGGTCGAGTGACGAGCGACACCACCTCGGCGCCGCGGCGCAGCTCGCGGCGCCCCAGGTCGAGCAGCAGCCGCTTCGAGCCCCGCAGCGCCTCCAGCTCCGCGAGGCGAAGCTGTCGCTCGCCGAGGTGGTCGATGACGCGCGCGACTGGAGCACGAAGACGCTGGATCGCCTCCTCGGCTTCGAAGCGCAGCGCGGCGATGCCCGACGCTCGCGCTGCCGACAGGGCCGCCGAGAGCGCCGCGCCCGCCGCTTCGGAACGTCCGCGCTTCATCGCGATGTCGCCGGTGATGAGCCGAGCGATCGCGACGAAGCGCGCAGGCGCGCCCGCGAGCGAGAGCCGCGAGAGCGCGCGCTCCGCGTCCTCCAAGTCTCCCAGCCACACCGCGCGCCGCGCTTGGAGCAGGCGCCCCAAGGCGGCGTTCGCGACGTCGCCGCCGCGCGCGAGCACCTTCACGGCCTCTTCGAGACCTCGCGTTGCCCCGGCCAAGTCGCGCTCCGCGAGGGCGATCTCGGCTTGCGCCACCACGCAGCGTGCTCGCGCCTTCGACTCCGCCTCACCAAAGCCGCGCCCCGCTCGTCGGAGCAGTTGTCGCGCTACCCGCAGCTCCCCGAGCTGAGCGAACGCGATGCCGCGGAGCGCGAGCGCTGCCGGATCCGAGCGCAGCGCCACGTGCTTGAGCGCGAGCAGCGGGTCTCCGGTGCCGAGCGCCCTGGCGGCCGTGCTCACTGCCGAATCCATGCCTCTTTGTAACGCTTCCCGTGGCGCCCCCTGATGGCACCGCCAGCTCCAGAAATCTTGCGCTAACAAAATATTCTTCCTTGACTACCCTTCCCCACGGCCGAACAATACGACAGTCGGCTACCTCGAGAGCCCCGCTCCAGCCCGGTTCCCGCATAGGCGGCCCCCCAGGAGGAGTCATGGACAAGCTCGCCAAGCGAGCCGGCGTCGCCACATTGGTCCTGATCGCGTCCGCCGGCGCTGCCCTCGCATTCAGTCTGCTTCGAATGGCAAGCTCGCTCGACACGAGCGCGCTCACGACCGGGGAAGCTGCGACCGTCCCGGTCGTCGCGGCCATCCCGATCCCCGACGTCGTCATCACGACGTTCGAAGGCGAAACCCCGCAGGCCACTGCCGCCAAACCCACCGCTGTAGAACCTCACCCAGCGCTCACCCAGGGGGTCCAGCAAAGCCGCGCGAAATCGGCGCTGGCGCCGCTGCGCGTCGCGGTAGCGCCACCGCCGGCCAGCACCGAGGTCCAGGAACGAGCGGAGCCGGTGCTCCCCGGCCTCGACGTCGATCTCGGCGTGGCAGCGCGCGAACGCGGCCTCGACGATCGCGGCTCGAAAGCTTTCTCGGTTCGCCAGACCGGCGGCGCCGAGGAACTCAGCAAGCTACGGATGGGCGGGGAACGCGTCACCTTCGAAACCGATCTGAGCCGGCCCGATTACTGATAGTCGGACGACCTCACTGGTTTAACCAAATTTTCCATAAAAATTCCGAATGGTTAGACGCATGCGCGCACCTTGTGCGCAGGATCGCGCTTGACGAATTCGATCGTGAGGAGCACGCTACTGCCTCCGATGACCTCTTCCTGCATCAACGCTTCGACCCGCTCTTTCGAGCAGGCGCCGGCGTTCGATCGGGAAGTGGGCACCGTCGTTGTCGTCGTTACCCTCGTGCTCGGGCTTATTGGCTCGGGTGCGGCGGCCAGCTGACGGAACGACCGTTCCCCCAAGCAGCCCCCGCACCCACTGAGGTCCGGGGGCTTTTTTGATTTCCGCGCTCCCACTGCCGAAGCCTCAAAAAACGGGCTTCCAACTCGCCGAACACGCCAACTCGCAGTAAGCCAGCACCCGAAAACCAGGAGACGCCGTGGCCGCACCGCTGCACAGCATTACCGAACCCCAGCCCACTTCGACCGGCACGAAAACTCTGACCGGCTCCCAGGTCATCTGGGAGGCGCTCGCCAACGAAGGGGTCAAGGTCGTCTTCGGTTACCCGGGCGGCGCGATCATGCCCGCGTACGACGCGCTGACCGACTACCCCAACGTGCGCCACATCTTGGTGCGCCACGAGCAGGGCGCCGCGCACATGGCCGACGGCTTCGCGCGTGCGTCCGGCAAGGTGGGCGTGTGCATGGCGACGAGCGGACCGGGAGCTACCAACCTGGTGACCGGCATCGCCAACGCGATGATGGACTCGATCCCGATGGTGGCCATCACCGGTCAGGTCGGCTCCAAGCTCATCGGCAGCGACGCCTTCCAAGAGGTGGACATCACGGGCATCACGCTGCCCATCACCAAGCACAATTTCTTGGTGACGCGCGCCGAAGACATCGCGCCGACGATCCGCAAGGCGTTCTACATCGCCGCTTCGGGCCGCCCTGGCCCCGTGCTGGTCGACATCACGAAAGACGCGCAGCAGGCCAGCACCGAGTACCGCTACGACGGCTCTCCGGTGCGGATGCCGGGCTACCGCCCCGAGAAGCACCCGTCGCCGAGCGACATCGAAGCGGCCGTCGACCTGATCAAGAGCAGCAAGCGCCCGATCATCTTCTGCGGTCACGGCGTGATCAAGTCGAACGCGACCGCGGCGCTGCTCGAGTTCGTGCAGAAAACCGGCTTCCCGGTGGCGCAGACGCTGCTCGGTTTGGGCGGTTTCCCCGCCACGCACGAGCGCAGCCTGGGCATGATGGGCATGCACGGCGAGGCCTGGGTGAACAAGGCCATTCAGGAGGCCGACTTGATCATCGCGCTCGGCATGCGCTTCGATGATCGCGTCACCGGCAACCTGAAGACCTACGCGCTCAACGCCAAGAAGATTCACGTCGAGCTCGACCCGGCCGAGATCAACAAGAACGTCAAGGTGGACGTGCCGCTGCTCGGCGACGTACGCGAAATCTTGCGCCTGATCACGCCTCACGTCGACGGCGTGAACGTGAGCGACTGGATTCAGCAAATCGAGCACTCGAAGGGCGACAGCGCGGTGCGCGAGATCACCAACCTGCCCGACAACGGCCGCTTGTTCGCGGCGCACGTGATCCACGACTTGTGGCGCTACACGCAAGGCCGAGCGCTGGTCGTGACCGACGTGGGCCAGCACCAGATGTGGGAGGCGCAGTATTACAAACACGACCACCCGCGAAAGCTGCTCACCTCCGGCGGCGCCGGCACGATGGGCTTCGCTCTGCCGGCGGCGATGGGCGCGCGCTTCGCGTGTCCCGAAGATCAAATTTGGGTGGTCGCCGGTGACGGTGGCTTTCAAATGACGGCCTGCGAGCTGGCGACCTGCGCGCAAGAAGGCATCAAGGTCAACATCGCCATCATCAACAACGGCTACCTCGGCATGGTGCGGCAGTGGCAGCAGTTCTTCTACGGCGGCCGCTACGTCGCGACGCCGATCAAGAGCCCTGATTTCGTGAAGCTGGCGGAGGCGCACGGCTTGAAAGGCCTGCGCGTCACGAAGCGCGACGAGGTGAAGGCGGCAGTAGAAGCCGCGCATGCGAGCCCCGACACGTGCATCGTCGACTTCCGCGTCGAGCAAGAAGACAGCGTGTACCCGATGGTGCCGGCGGGCGCCGATCTCGACAACATGATCCGCCGCCCCAAGCCCGTGACGGACGAGAACCACAACCCGCTCTTCGAAACCGGTAAGGACAAGTGACGATGGCCGCGCTGCAAACTCACACGTTCGTGGCTTACCTCGAAGATCAGCCGGGGGTGCTCAACCGCGTCACGACCCTGCTGCGCCGCCGCGGCTACAACATCGTCTCGCTCAACGTCGGTCGCACCCATCAAGAGGGCATCTCGCGCATGACCATGGTCATCGAGACGGACGACGACAAGGCGGAGCGTATCGAGGCCAACCTCTACAAGATGGTGAACGTCCTCAGCGTGGAAGACATCACCCACAAGCAGAACGTCTCGCGCGACCTGGTGCTGATCAAGGTCAAGTCGGGTCCGGAGAAGCGCTCGGAGATCCTGCAGCTCTGCGAGGTGTTCCGGGCGCGCTTCATCGACGTGCACCCTGAGACGCTGATCGTCGAAGTCACGGGAACGCAGGACAAAATCGACGGTTTGGTGACGATGCTGGCGCCGTTCGGCATCCTCGAGATGGTGCAGACCGGCACCATCGCCATGACGCGCGGCGGCAAAGGCGACGCCGCCGAAGCCGTCAATCCCAGCCCGAGCTTGAAGCCGATCGTCGCCGCCTGACGTCCCCGAGACACCCCATCCCTGCTGAGTCTCGAGCCGCTGAACACCGCACCGAGAAAGAACCATGACCGCCCCAGTTACCAGGCCCGACCCCAGTTACGTTCGCATCTTCGATACGACGTTGCGCGACGGAGAGCAGTCTCCCGGCGCGACGATGACGAGCGAAGAGAAGCTCGAGGTCGCGCGAGCGCTCTCGCGGCTCGGGGTGGACGTGATTGAGGCGGGCTTCCCCTCGGCTTCTCCGGACGACTTCGACGCCGTGAAGGAGATCGCGAGGACGATCGGTAACGACGTACCGCCCGGGCGCATCGCCTCCGAGCCGCCCGTCATCTGCGGCCTGGCGCGCGCCACCGAGAAGGACATCCGCACCGCCTTCGACGCGGTGTCGGTCGCCAAGCACCCGCGCATTCACACCTTCCTCGCCACGAGCCCGATCCATCGCGAGCACAAGCTCAAGATGACGAAGGAGCAAGTGGTGCAGCGCGCGAGAGAGATGGTGACGCTGGCCCGCTCGCTGTGCGCCGACATCGAGTTCAGCCCGGAGGACGCAGGGCGCACCGAGCCCGAGTTCTTGTACGAGGTGCTGGCGGCGGTGATCGAAGCGGGCGCCACCACCCTCAACATCCCCGACACCGTCGGCTACACGGTGCCGGAGGAGTTTGGCGCGATGATCGCGGGCATCGTGCAGAACGTGAAGGGCGTCGAGAACGTCACCATCTCGGTGCACTGCCACAACGACTTGGGGCTGGCGTCGGCCAACGCGCTCGCGGGCATCCGCAACGGCGCGCGCCAAGCCGAGGTCACGATCAACGGCATCGGGGAGCGCGCCGGCAACACCTCGCTCGAGGAGGTCGTGATGGCGCTGCACACGCGCGCGCCGCTGTACGGCCTGCGCACCGGCATCGACACCACGCAGCTCACGCGCGCCAGTCGCTTGGTCAGCATGCGCACCGGCATGGTGGTGCAGCCGAACAAAGCCATCGTCGGCGCCAACGCCTTCGCCCACGAAGCGGGCATCCACCAAGACGGCATGCTCAAGCACGCGCAAACTTACGAGATCATGACGCCGGAGAGCGTCGGCGCGGCCAAGACGCTGCTGGTGCTCGGTAAGCACTCGGGGCGGCACGCCTTCGGAGTGCGCCTGCGCGAGCTGGGCCACGCGCTCGAAGGCGCGGCGCTGGAAGCTGCGTTCCTGCGCTTCAAGATGCTGGCCGACAAGAAAAAGCGCATTACCGACGCAGATTTGGAGGCCCTGGCCGCCTCCGAGGTCGGGCGCGCCCGCGAGTACTTTGCGCTCGAGGCGGTTCAGGTTACGTGCGGATCGAACGGCATGCCGACCGCGACCATCAAGCTCAAGGGCCCGACGGGCGAGAACATCGTCAACGCCGCCGTCGGCACCGGGCCCGTGCACGCCGTGTTCACCGCCATCGACGAGATCGTGAAGGCGCCGAGCGAGCTCATCGAGTACTCGATCAACGCCGTCACGGAGGGCATCGACGCCCTCGGCCACGCCAGCGTGCGCCTGCGCGCCACCGAGAGCGACGGCCGCGTCAACGCCCAGCACGGCGCGGCCGCGCCGGCGCAAGTCTTCCACGGCAGCGCCGCGGAGACGGACGTGATCGTCGCCAGCACCAAAGCCTACCTCGCCGCCATGAACCGCCTGCTCGCCATGCTGGGCACGTACGAGAAGACCGAGAGCAACGAGTCCGCCCCGCGCGCCAGCGCGAATTGAGCCTTGGAGAGACTTCGAGACACGAAGAAGTAAGAAGCCGATGCCGAAAACGCTGTTCCAAAAAGTCTGGGAAAATCACGTCGTAGTCGAGGAAGCGGGGCGCCCGAGCGTCCTTTACATCGATCTGCACCTGATTCACGAGGTGACGTCGCCGCAAGCTTTCGCGGGCCTCCGCGCGCGCGGCATCGGCGTGCGGCGCCCCGATCGCACCGTCGCGACGATGGATCACTCGACGCCGACCTTGCCCAAGCACCTCCAGGTGATTGACGACCAGGCGCGCGCGCAGCTTTCGCAGCTGGAGAAGAACTGCGCCGAGTTCGGCATTCGCCTGTTCCCGCTGGGTGACTCGAAGAACGGCATCGTGCACGTGGTCGGGCCGGAGCGCGGCTTCACCCAGCCGGGCATGACCATCGTCTGCGGCGACAGTCACACCTCCACCCACGGCGCGTTCGGTTCGCTCGCCTTCGGTATCGGCACGAGCGAGGTCGAGCACGTGCTCGCGGCGCAGTGCCTGCTGCAGACCAAGCCGAAGACGATGGAGGTGCGCGTCGAAGGCAAGCTCTCCGCGGGCGTCACCGCCAAAGACATCATCTTGGCGCTGATCGCCAAGATCGGCACCGCTGGCGGCACGGGCTACGTGCTCGAATACACCGGCTCTGCCATCCGCGCGCTCGAGATGGAAGCGCGCATGACCGTCTGCAACATGAGCATCGAAGGCGGCGCGCGCGCGGGCATGATCGCCCCCGACGACTACACCTACCAGTTCGTCAGCGGCCGCGAGTTCGCGCCCAAGGGCGCTGACTTCGACAAGGCCGTCGAGCGCTGGAAGAAGCTGCCGAGCGACGAGGGCAGCACGTACGACACGCGCGTCGACATCGACGCCAGCTCGCTCGAGCCGATGATCACGTACGGCACGCACCCCGGCATGGGCGTTGGCATCACGCAGGCCCTGCCCTCCGCGAGCGACTTCAGCGGCGCCGAGCGGGCCGCCTTCGAGAAGGCCATGACTTACATGGGCCTAGAGGCGGGCAAGCCGCTCTTGGGCCACAAGGTCGACGTCGTGTTCGTCGGCAGCTGCACCAACTCGCGCATCTCGGACTTGCGCGCCGCGGCCAGCGTGATGAAAGGCCGCAAGGTCGCGAGCGGAGTGCGCACGCTGGTCGTGCCAGGCTCGCACGACATCAAGAAGCAGGCCGAAGCGGAGGGTCTGGATCGCATCTTCACCGAGGCGGGCGCGGAGTGGCGCGAGCCGGGCTGCTCGATGTGCATCGCCATGAACGGCGATCAGCTCTCCCCGGGCCAGTACGCGGTCAGCACGAGCAACCGCAACTTCGAAGGTCGCCAAGGCAAGGGCGGCCGCACCTTCCTCGCCTCCCCCCTCACCGCGGCCGCCTCCGCCGTCACCGGCAAGGTGACCGACGTCCGCACCCTCGGCTGAGCCGTACGGATCCGTAACACCTGGCTCCTGACCTTTACAGAGCACACAGCATGGCATCTTTTACGACTCTCACTTCGCATGCGGTTTTGTTGTCGGCCGAGAACGTCGATACGGACCAGATCATCCCGGCGCGCTTCTTGAAGACGCTCGACAAGAACGGCCTCGGTAAGCAGCTGTTCTTCGATTGGCGCTACTTGCCCGACGGCGCCGACAACCCGGACTTCGCGCTGAACAAGCCGGAGGCTCAGGGCGCGCAGATCATCCTCGCGGGTGACAACTTCGGCTGCGGCTCCTCGCGCGAGCACGCGCCGTGGGCGTTGATGGGCTGGGGCCTGCGCGCGGTGATCAGCACGTCGTTCGCGGACATCTTCAAGGGCAACAGCTTGAAGAACGGGCTACTGCCGATCGAGGTCGACCCCGCCACGCACGCCAAGCTGGTCGCGGCGGTGAAGGCGGACCCCAAGGCTCAGCTCGGCATCGATCTCGCGAAGGCGGAGCTGACGCTGCCGGACGGCTCCAAGGTGACGTTCCCGATCGACAGCTTCGCTCAGCATTGTCTGCTGAACGGCATTGACCAGCTGGGTTACATCTTGAGCTTCGACGACAAGATCAAGGCGTTCGAAGCACGCGCCTGAGCCGCTCGCTGCGCGCGCGGACGGGAGGCCTCAGGTCACCCTCCGCGCGGCATCGGACGGGAGCGTCCGGTCGCCCGCCGAGCGGGCCCTCGGGCCCGAGGGCTCACCGTCGGCTCTCGCTCTCAGCGTGCAGGGTGCCGGCCTCACCCCACGCGTCGAACTGAGCCAAAAAGCGCGAAGGTAAAAGCGCCGCGCCGCCATTCACGATTATGAGGCGGCTACGACTCTTGGCGGGCGTCACGCGCTCGCTGACGCGACAAGGCGCGCAAGAACGCTTTGCGCGCTCGGTGGAGCCGCGAGTAGACCGTTCCCACCGGCACGCCGATGTTTTCGCCGATCTGATCGCAGGTGAGCCCCTCGATCTCGAACATCGTGAAGACCACTCGCTGCTCGACGTTGAGCGTGCTCAAGATGTCTTGCAGCCGATCAGCGGCTTGCCGCTTCTCGACTTCACGCTCGGGAGTGGGCGTCGGTGCCGCGACGTACGAGACCGAGGCCGCGTCGGGCACGAGCTGCTCGCGACGAAAGTGCGCGCGACGGCGGTAGCCAGCCGCGACACGAAAACACACCTCGAACAGCCACGTGGTGATGGCGCAGTGCCCCGCGTACGAATCCAGCCGCCGGTGCACCACCAAGAACACCTCTTGATAGACGTCTTCCAGATGCGGCGAGCGCACGCCCATCCGGTAGAGCGTCTTCCAGATGAACTCCCCGTGCTTCGCATGCACCTCCGCGACGGTGAGTCGGGGGCGAACCACGACCGCAGAGTCTGCAAAGGTATCCAGCGTGCTGATTAGTTCCGTCATGGGCTTTGCTCACACGGGCCGCTACCGGCCACATCGAGAGGGCACACGATCGCCGGCGTGCAGGCCGAGGACGGCCGCGCGACGCGCCAGCGACTACATTCGGACGACAGACCAGGTGCGTCCTCGGGCGAGGACACAACATCCAACGACCAAAAGAATGTACCCTGCCTAACTGACCTAGTCAAGCGGTTGACTAGAATTCCAGTCGACGGAGCCAACTACGCGGCTTCACCCACAAAACCGCCGACGGCGGCCCCCGAAGCCCGGGACGACGGCAAAAAAGATCCGCGCGCACCCCGACACCTACACCGCGCCTCGACACTTACACTGAGACACGAGCCCTTGAGAAAACCATCGGACACTGGCTCCCCAGACCGTGACTCTCTGAGCGACGAATCGCCGCGACCGAGCGCGACCGCCGCCCCAGCGTCAGGCGGACGAGGAGAACCGTCGCTGCATCGCACGGAGCTGGCTGCGCCTTCAGTGTTGAGGGTCGCTGGCGTCGGTTCGGCTCTGAATGTATTAACCAGCCCTTCATTGGAACCGCGGCCCCGCGTCACCATCACGGATCTGGCTCAGTTGCTGGGCATGGATAAGTCCAGCGTGTCGCTGGCGCTGCGTGATAGCCCCAAGGTTTCGAGCGCCACGCGCGAACGCGTGCGTAAGGCGGCCGCCGAGCACAACTACGTGCCCAATTGGGCCGCGAAGCGCCTGGCCGGTTCGAGCGGCCACGCGATCGGCCTGGTGATGCCGAGCGCGTTCGGCTGCCTCACTGATCCTCCCGTCGTACGGACGGCGCAGTCGCTCGCGAGGCTGGCCGCCAATCGACAGCTCACCTTGAACCTGATGGCCCAAGAGCAGCTGGCTGAAGCGAACGGCGAGAACATCTTGCCGCTCCACGCCGATGGCCTGCTGGTGTGGGGAGACGTGCCGGCGCCCGCAGCGGAACGCTTTTCGAGCGCCTACGCGCGGCCCTCTATCGTGCTGGATCCGCACCACCCGAGCTACGCGAAGTATGAGGGCAACACCATCGCCATCGACAACCGCGGCGGAGCGAGCGCGCTCGTGACTCACTTGTTCGAGCGAGGCGCCGAGAGCCTGGTGTTCGTCCAAGTCGAAGACGAACACTTGAGCCACGTGGAGCGCTGGAAGGGTACGCAGGAGGCGTGGCGAGCGCTCGCGTCCGAGTCTACGCTCAGCAAGCTCTCGCTCGAAGAGCTCACCGACGACAAGCTGCGCGAGATCGCTGGGCGCGGCTCGGCCGCGATTTTCTGCTCCAACGATCACGGCGCGATGCAGGTCTGGCATCGCCTGCGCCGCCTGCACGTGTCGGTCCCCGACCGCGTGAAGCTGGCGGGCTTCGACGGTGATGAATACGGTGAGCTCGTCGGCTTGACGACCGCCGTCTTCGACTCCGAGGCGCTCGCCGAGGCGGCGTTTACCCGCCTGATTGGCCTGCTGTCGAATCAGCTGCAGCGTGTCACGGAATCCGTGCCCGTAACGGTGCGCACGGGCGCGACCAGCTGAGGGCCCGCGAATGGCCAAGTCAGTCGACGGTCGAGGCGCGCGGCCCGGCGCTGGCCACGGCGCGACGGCGATCAGCGCGAGAAGATCGAGTCGTCGAGGCGCAGCGACTTGGCGAGGCGTTCGAAGCGGGGCAGCGTCTCGTCGAACCGAGGCAGCGCGACGTCGCCCCAGCCGATGAACGCGCTGTCGGGCCGGCGCAGAACGAAGGCGTAGATGCCGACGGCCTCGCCGTCTTTCTTGCCCGGCACCGTCACCACGAACGCTTCCGTGCCCGCGATGGCGAGGGTGCGCATGTTCGCTTTGGCCATGTCAGGCTGCATCTTGCCCACGACCGAGCCGAGCATTTGTCCCAGCTCATCGTCGGAGATTTCCGGCTTCGGGTAGGGTAGCGACATCAACGCGAACGTGGCGACATCCGAGGCGACAGGCGGTCGCGCGCCCTGATCGGCCAAAATGGCGGGCTGTGAGGCGATGTCCCAAGCTTCGAAGCCCGCCATGTCGGCGACGCCGATGCCGGACACGGCGAGCGGGTCGAGCTTGGCCGAGGCGTCGAGCTCCACCGAATCGAGGATGCGCCGAACGACGGTCGCGGCCCCCTCCTCGTATTGAGCGACGATCACCGCGGCCGCCGAGCCCTCGCCGATGCCGAGAATCTGGCGCGTGAGCCCCGTCTTTTCGCTCTTGCTCCTGCCCAAGAAGCCCTTGGCGTTGCCGCGCGCAACGGGTTCTTCGCCGTCGAAGTTTTCGCTGCTGCGCGCCCCCGCCAGCATCTCTTCGTAAGAGCCGGTCGGGGCGGTCATTTCGGCGATCGCGATCACGACGACCGGGTCGTCCATCTTGAAGAACGCGAGACGCGAAGGACGACGCATCTGCTCCGGGATCCAAAGCGACACGCGGCTCCCCTTCCAGCGTGTGAGGCTGCCGGCGGCCTCCGCGGCCGGAGCTCGCGCCGCCGGAGCGTGCGTCGCCGCTTGGGCCGGCGCCTGCTCTCCGCCTTTCGCGCCGCAGCCGAGGAGCCCCAAGCCACACAGCGCGAGCGCCAGCTTCGTCATTGCCCCCGGGATAGGCAGCGCGGAGCGCAGAATGCAAGCGCAGACGTGGTGCTGGTGGGTCCCTTGGGGCGCAGACTGCCGAGAGACCTTGACCCGAAGCAGCCCTCACGCCAGTGTAGGAGGGCATGTCGCTCTCCGTGACCCTGGTCTGCTTCGTGGCGCCGCTGGCGCTCGCGGCGGCCCATTTCGCGGCGGAAGGCGGCAGCGTTCGCTCTGCATCCGGGCTGATTATCGGCTCGGGTGCGGCGGCAAGCTGACGGTATTTCCGGCAGTTTCTAGCCCCCGCGCCGTATTGGCCCGGGGGATTTTTGCTTTGTGCCCGTTCCTCTCGTAGTCAGACCCACCCTAGAAGCCCTTCTTCCATGGAAAACGCTCGCTCGTCCGAAAACGATAGCCGCCCCCTCGTCGAGGTTTACGACACCACGCTGCGCGATGGCTCGCAGCGCGAGGGCATCTCGTACACCCTGGACGACAAGCTGCGCATCGCCGAGCGGCTCGACAGCTTCGGAGTCACGTACATCGAAGGAGGCTGGCCGGGCTCGAACCCGAAGGACATGGAGTTCTTCGAGCGCGGCCGCGAGCGGCAGTGGCAGCACGCGAAGCTGTCCGCGTTCGGCATGACGCGACGGGCGGGCATCCAGGCCGCCGAAGACAAGAACCTGCAAGCGCTGCTCGCGGCCGGGACGCCAGCCTGTACGGTCGTCGGCAAGACGTCGGTGCTGCACGTGACCGAAGTGGTGCGCACGACGCTCGACGAGAACCTGCGCATGATCGAGGAGTCGGTCGCTTTCCTACGCGCGGCCGGGCGCGAGGTGATCTACGACGCCGAGCATTTCTTCGACGGCTACGCGCTCGACGCCGGCTACGCGCTCGAGACGCTGCGCGCGGCCCAGCGCGGCGGCGCGCGCGTGCTCGTGCTCTGCGAAACCAACGGCGGCGGCTTGCCTTGGGACGTACGCGAGGTGGTGGCGCGCATCTCCGCCGAGCTGAAGCATCCGCTCGGCATCCACGCGCACGACGACACCGGCTGCGGCGTCGCCAACAGCTTGGCCGCGATCTTGGGCGGCGCGCGCCACGTGCAGGGCACCATCAACGGCTTCGGCGAACGCTGCGGCAACGCCAACTTATCGGTGATCGTACCGAACCTGGAGCTGAAGCTGGGCTTCCGAGCGCTCCCGCCCGGCAAGCTGGCGGAGGTGACGGAGCTGTCGCGCTTCGTGGCCGACGTAGCCAACGTGACCCACGACGCGCACATGGCCTACGTGGGGCGCAGCGCCTTCGCGCACAAAGGGGGCATCCACGTCGCGGCCATGCGGAGGCACGCCGACTCGTATCAACACGTGGCGCCGGAGACGGTCGGTAACGTGATGCGCGTGGTCGTGAGCGAGCTGTCGGGGCGAGGCTCGGTGCTGTCGAAAGCGGAGGAGCTGGGCGTGAAGATCGGCGCGGGAGCCGACGTCGAGACGCTCAACGAGATCAAGGCCGCGGAGGCGCGCGGGCTGTCGTTCGAGAGCGCGGAGGCCTCGGTGGCGCTGCTGCTCCTGCGCAGAGCGGCGGGCTATCAGCCGCTGTTCGAGGTCCTCGGCTACGAGGCACAAATCGGCAAGCGGCAGGGCTTCGAGTACGCCGAGGGCATCGTGAAGGTGCGGGTCGGCAGCCAGGTCTTGCACACCGTGGCCGACGGGAACGGGCCCGTCAGCGCGCTCGACGCGGCGCTCCGCAAAGCTCTTGCGCCCATGTACCCGGCCGTGGAACACATGCGCCTCGCGGACTACAAAGTGCGTATCCTGGACGGAACCGAAGGCACCTCAGCCATCACGCGCGTGCTGATCGACAGCCGCGACGAGCACGGCTCGTGGAGCACCGTCGGCGCCTCGCCCAACATCATCGAAGCCTCGATGCACGCGCTGGTCGACTCGATCGAGTACGGTCTCATCAAGCAAGGCATCACGCACGCCGCCGGCCCCGCCGAGAGCCGAGGCCCCACCGAGCGGCCGCTGGCGGCGACCGAGAGGCAGGCCCCCGAGGTCGCCCGCTCGAACAACTAGAGTCTCCGCTCGCCTTCCGATCTTTCCACCTTCCTGTAACCTCAGCTCTCGTTCCTTCTTTCGCAGCCTCGCGCAGGAGCCCCGCTAACAAATGAAAGCCAAGATTGTCGTTCTGCCCGGTGATGGTGTCGGCCCCGAAGTAGTCGCCGAGGCGCGCAAAGTGCTCGACGCGGTCGCGAGCAAGAAGGGTCACCAGCTCTCTTACGAGAATCACCTGATCGGCGGCATCGCCATCGACGAGACGGGCGATCCGCTTCCGGAAGCGACGCTCAAAGCGTGCAAGGCGAGCGACGCGGTCTTGCTCGGCGCTGTCGGCGGGCCGAAGTGGGACGACCCCAACGCCAAGACCCGCCCCGAGAAGGGCCTGCTCGCGATCCGTAAGGGCCTGGGGCTGTACGCGAACCTGCGCCCCGTGAAGAGCTACCCGGAGCTGATCGCTTCGTCGCCGCTCAAGCCCGAGCGCATCGCGGGGGTGAACCTGTTGCTCGTGCGGGAGCTGACGGGCGGCCTGTACTTCGGCAAGCAATACCGCGAGAAGATCGAGGGCGGAACCAAGGTGGTCGACACGCTCGAGTACACGGACATCGAGATCGAGCGCGTGTGCCGGCTCGCCTTCCGGCTCGCGCAGGGCCGTAGCAAGAAGCTCACGTCGATCGACAAAGCCAACGTGCTCGAGTCGTCGCGGGTTTGGCGTCAGGTCGCGGTGCAGCTGGGCAAGGAGTTCAGCGACGTTACGCTCGATCATCAGCTGGTCGACAGCTGCGCGATGCGCCTCGTGACGAACCCGGGCAGCTTCGACGTGATGGTGACCGAGAACATGTTCGGCGACATCTTGTCGGACGAAGCGGCGGTGCTGACGGGCTCGCTGGGCATGCTCCCGAGCGCGTCGCTCGGCGAGGGCACGCTCGGCTTGTACGAGCCGATTCACGGCTCGGCGCCGGACATCGCCGGTAAGGGCATTTGCAATCCCGTCGGCACCATCTTGAGCGCAGCGATGCTGCTCCGTCACAGCTTGGGTCTCGAAGCCGAAGCCCAGTCGATCGAGCGTGCGGTCGAGGCGGCGCTGGCCGAAGGCGCACGGACGCGCGATCTTTCTCCTTCTGCTGAAAAGGCGCTCTCCACATCGGCGATGGGCGACGCGATCGTCAAGCACCTTTCCTGAGCGTCCGTGACAGACGCCTCGGCACGAATCTGGTTAGATCTGACTGCTAGCAGTCACTAAACAGAAGAGCCTGCGCTCGCGGGGTGCGCGGGTAGGCTCTGCGTCGAGGTAGGTCGTTGTTCATGCCGCACTTTCGCCTCAGTCGTCGGGCAGTCTTGAGGGGAGCAGGCAGCATCGCGATTGCGCTGCCTTGGCTCGAAATCATGACCCCGGCGACTGCGGCCAAGGCCGCAGCGGCGCCCGCGAAGCGTTTCCTCGCGGTGTACACGCCCGGCGGCACCGTCCTCGAGAATTGGCGTCCGACCGGCACCGAGCGCAGCTTCGAGCTGAGCCCCATCCTGGCGCCGCTCGAGGGCGTGCGCTCGAAGCTCAACGTGATGGACGGCATCGACATGGCGAGCGCGGTGGGCGAGCCGAGTCAATCCGGGCTGATCGCGTGGCTGACGGGCACCGAGCAAGACACGCGGTATGGCGCGGCGAGCTACGCGCGGGGCCCGTCCATCGACCAAGTGCTGGCGACGCGGCTCTCACCTGGCTACCAGCTAGCTAGCCTGCCGCTGGCGATCCGCTGGGGAACCGGCAAAGCCCACGGCCAGCCGAGCCCCCTCAACATCGCGACCTACGCCGACTCGCCGTTGTTCGAGCCCATCGCGCCCGCCATCGATCCGGTTCAGGTCTGGCAGCAGCTATTCGGGACGGCGGGGCAGACCGAGGCGGCCGAGGGCGCTTGGGACAAATCGATCCTCGACCACGTCGGCAAGCGCTACCAAACGCTGGCAAGCCGCCTCGGCAGCGCCGATCGCGCGCGCCTCGAGGCCCACCTCGAACGAATCAGAGACATCGAGCGACGCCTGGCGCAGGGCGTCGTGTGCGCGGCGCCGCCGCTGATCGACACCTCCGACTACGATCCGCGAGCGGGCGAGCTGTCGACCGACGACGGAGCGTACGTCGACCTGCAGACCGACAGCGCCATCCCCAAGGTCGGCACGCTGATGATCGACATGATGGTGATGGCGCTCGCTTGCGGCATCACGCCGGTGGGCACGCTGCAGTGGAGTGACACCGAGGCCAAGCACACCTTTCCCTGGCTCGGCCTGAAAGAGCACCTGCACTTCTACATGAACGATGGTGGCTACCGGCCGCAGGAGCTCACCAAGATCTTCACCTGGTACGCCACGCAGCACGCCTATCTGCTCGAGCAACTCGGGCAAGCAGTCACGAGCGAAGGCTCACTGCTCGACGACACGGTCGTGTTCTTCGGCTCGCACGTGCAGCACCCGGCGACGCACCAGAAGACGGACATGCCGTTCTTGCTGGCGGGCGGCGGCGGCGGCCTCCGGACGGGGCGCTTCATCCGCAGCGATCACGCCCCGCACAACAACCTGCTGGTCTCGATCCTCAACCTATTCGGTGATGAGCGCCAAATGTTCGGGGACTCCGAGTACTGCGGCGGTCCGCTCGGAGGCCTCACGTGAGCGTCCGCGCCCTAGCCGTAATGGGCGCGCTGGCGGTCGCGCTCCCCGGCTGCGGGCAGAGCAGCTACAAGGTCGGCAACAACATCGCGGAGAGCGGCGGCGCCGCTGGCATCGACGCTGCGGGCAGCGCCAACGTGTCAGGCGGCACGGCGGGCAGCGCCGGCCGGCCGTCGACGTGCGAGGCCCCAGAGCCGGGTCCGGCGCCGCTCAGCCGCCTGACGAGCTCCGAGCTCGCGAACACCGTGCGCGCTCTCCTCGGCAGCAGCGACATCGACGCAGGGCTTGCCCCCGACGCTGACGGCTACGAGCAGAGCCCGGAGGTCGAAGTTTCTGCGGATACGATCGAGCGCCTGCACCGCGTGGCGCACCTGCGCGCGAAGCGCATCGCCAGCCAGCCCGCGGAGCTGCACCAGCTCACCGGTTGCGACGTGCTCGAGAGCGGTGAAGCGGCCTGCAAAGCGCAGCTCTACGAGCGCTTCGTGGCGCGCGCTTTTCGACGCCCGCTCACGAGCGCCGACCGCGCCGACCTCGACGCCGTCTTCGCCGATGGCAAGGCGCTGGGCGGGAGCTTCGCGCACGGCGCGCGCGCAGTGATCGAGGTCACCCTGCAAAGTCCGGAGCTCCTGTACTTGGTCGCGGAAGGTGACGGCAGGAGCGAGGGCGGCCTGGTGCCGCTCACGAGCCACGAGACCGCGAGCAGGCTCGCATACTTCCTGACCGGCGCGCCCCCCGACGATCACCTGTGGCAGGCCGCGAGCCAGGGCCCGCTCGATGACGCCGCGATCGCGACGCACGCGCGGCGATTGCTCGGCGGCACCGCGAGTCGCCAGCGCGTGCGCGAGTTCTTCGAGCGCCGCTTCAGGCTCGGATCCATCGAGGCCAGCCCCGACGCTGGCTATTCGCGCGAGCTCGCGGAGCTGACCCGAGAAGCCGGGCTCCGCTTCGTGGAGGACGTGGTCTTCGATGGCGAGGGCACCTTCCGCGCGCTGATGAGCTCGCCCACCGCGTTCATGAACGCCGACCTAGCCGCGTTCTACGACGTGCCGGGGGTGACGGGCGCTGATCTTTCGCGCGTGATGCTCGACCCGAGCCAGCGACGCGGGCTGCTCACTCAGCCGGCGCTGCTGCGCGCCAGCTCGCCCGGCGACTTCACGCGGCCCGTGCTGCGCGGCATCCAAGTACTGAAAGAGGTGCTGTGCGTCGAGCTACCCGCGCCGCCGAGCTCGATCCCCCCCCTACCGGAGCCGACGGGCGCCGTGCTGACGACCCGCGAGCGCTTCGCGTCCACGACTTCCGCCCCCGCGTGCGCGAGTTGTCATGCGCTCATCAACCCGCCGGGCCTCGCCTTCGAGTCGTACGACGCTTTCGGGCGTTACCGCACGCACGAGAGCGGCGCGCCGATCGACCCGAGCGGCACCCTGATCACGACGGACGCCGGCGGCTACTTCAGAAACGCCATCGAGCTGATCGACCACATCGCCAGCAGCGCCGACGCAGAGCGCTGCTTTCAGAAGCGTTGGCTACGGGAAGCGTATCGCCGCACGCTCGAGAGCGCCGACGAGTGCGAGCTCGATCGCATCGCGGCCGAGGCCCTTGGCGAGAGGACGATAACTGACTTGCTCGTGACGGTAGCGCAGAGCGCGAACCTGAAATACCGACCGAAAACGGAGTAGGCTTCCGAGCCAACGAACGGGGTTTGACGGCGGCGGCCCGGCGCGCCACCGTGCGCCCCGTGACGCCCAAGTACGACGCGATTGTTGTTGGTGGCGGGCCGAGCGGGTCCACGGTGGCGACGCGCCTCGCGCAGCAAGGGCGGCGCGTGTTACTGCTCGAGAAGGAGCATTTCCCGCGCTTTCACATCGGCGAGTCGCTGCTGCCCTGTTCCATGCCGCTGTTCGAGCAGCTCGGAGCGATGGAGGCGATCGTCGCGCACGGATTCCTGCCCAAATATGCGGCCGAGTTCGTGACCGCTGATGGCGGCCTGTCACGCCGCTACGCCTTCGCCGACGGGCTCATCCCGGGCTCCCCCTCCGCGTTCGAGGTAGACCGCGCCGAGCTCGATCACCTGCTGCTGAAGAACGCGGCCACGCGCGGCGTCGAGGTTCGTGAAGGGGCGACCGTGACGCGCTTCGAGATCGACGCGCAGGGCGTGAGCGTGACGGTGCGCATCGAAGGCGTGGAGTCGGTGGTCAGCGCCGAGGTGCTGATCGACGCCACGGGCCAGACCTCGCTGGTGGCCGGCAAGCTGGGCATGCGCGAGATGGATACCAGCCTCAAGAACTTCGCCGTGTTCTCGCACTTCGAGGGCGCCTGGCGGCACGAAGGCGCGCGCGAAGGCGACATCTCGGTGGTGCTCGTTCCCGGCGGCTGGTGGTGGGTGATCCCGCTCGCGGGCGGCCGCACCAGCGTCGGCCAGGTCGGCCCCGCGAGCATGCTGCGCGGGCGGAAGCCAGATGAAGCCTATTTCGTCGAGCAAATCGCGGCTACACCCTATTTGGCGGATCGCTTGGCCAAGGCGACGCGAGTCGCGCCCGTTCGCACCATCTCGGACTACTCGTACGTGAGCAAGAAGCTCGCCGGTGATCGCTTCGTCCTCGTGGGCGACGCAGGCGCGTTCATCGATCCCGTGTTCTCGACCGGGGTGTACCTGGGCATGGTCGGGGCTTTCCGGGCCGCAGAGGCCATCGACCGAGCGCTCACCTCGCGGAGCTTCGGCCGGCGGGAGTTCCTCGCGTACGAAGCCTGGGTGCAGAAGCAGGTCGAAGCCTACAAGCGCTTCGTCAAAGGCTTCTACCAGCCCGAGTTCGTCGAGCTGCTGATGGCGCCGAGCGATTTCTTGGACATGCGCGCCGCCATCACGTCGCTGCTGGCCGGCTTCGGCGTCGACCGGCCGCAGATCAACGCGCGCGTGTCCGTGTTCTTGGGGCTCGCCAAGCTCAACAAGCGCTTTCCCATCGCGCCGCGCCTCTCGGGGCGGCGCGGCGCGGAGCTCTTCGACTGACGAGCAGTTACGTACTCTCGAGTGTCTTCGCGACGGGGCGGCTCGGGTCCGTGATCCATTCGCTCCACGAGCCAGCGTAGAGGCGCGGCAGCGGCAGACCAGCGAGCTCGAACGCCAGCACGTCGTGGCACGCGGTGACGCCGCTGCCGCAGTAGATCACCGCGTCTTCCGGCGGAGCGCCGTCGAGCGCCCGCTCGAAGCGCGTTCGCAGCTCTGCGGGGGTGCGGAAGCGGCCCTCGCGCAAGTTGTCGGCGAACGGCAGGTTGACGGCCCCGGGAATGTGGCCCGCGACGGGGTCGATCGGCTCGACCTCGCCTCGGTAGCGCTCGGGCGCGCGAGCATCGAACAGCCGGCGAGCCCGCGATTCCGGCGCGGCCAGCTCCGCTGTGCTCACGAGCAGCTCGGGCCTCACGCGCGCCACGAAATTGCCGAGGCGCGCTGGAGGCAGCTCGCTGGTAACGGAACATCCCTCCGCGAGCCACGCCGAGAAGCCGCCGTCCAGCAGCGCGACGGAATCGTGCCCCAGCCAGCGCAGCAGCCACCACAGGCGCGCTGCGAACGCGCCACCCGCGTCGTCATAGGCGACGACGAAGCTCGAGCCGTCGACGCCCCAAGCGCGGAGGCGCGCCGTCAGCTGCGCGACGTCGGGTAGCGGGTGTCGGCCAGTCCGGCCCGGCTCGATGGCTCCCGAGAGGTCGTCGAGCAGGTCGGCGAAGCGTGCGCCGGGGACGTGACTCTGCGCGTAGAGCTTTCGACCGGCGGCCGCGTCTTGCAGCGAGGCGCGGCAGTCGAGCACCCGCAGCGCGGGGTCAGCCAGCCGCGCGGACAGCTCCGGCGCGGAAATGAGGGGGGAAGGACGGGTCACGCGGCAATCAACGCACGAGCCGCGATTTCTTGCCAGCGGCTCGTCGCTCACGCGAAGGGCGCGAGCAGGCGCCGGCTCTTGGCGTCGAGCTTCTCCGGGCGCGGCACCAGGTAACGCATGCCGTGAGAGTCGGTGATCAAGTGCCGGCCGTCAGCCAAGCGCCGGATGTGATCTTCTTGTTCGACCACGAAAGAGCGAGCCCCGCGATCGGTGATCACACGCCACTCGGAGAGCGTCGCGTCTTCGCGCACGGCCTCGATCCGCTCGACGCACGGCAGGAGCTCGGTGGCGGAAAGCTCCGCCGCGAGCGCGCGGGCGCTGGCCGCCGGCAGCGCGCTCGGCGACTCGATGCACGACAGCTCGTGCCCGCGATCGTCCACGAGGGAGATGAAGCGCTCGGGCTCGCTGAGCGGGAAACAGCGCCGCGCCGAGACGCGCTCGCTCCGCCCGTCGCTGGTGGTCAGGGTGAGCTCGTCCGTCGCGGGGTCGAAGCGCAGCTGCAGCTGGTCGACGGGGGGAGCGGCGAGGCCCGCTGGCGCCGATTCTTCCGGGGCGTCGGCTGCCGCTTGTGGCTCGAGCGAGGAGAGCGCTCGCTGCTGAGCGCGCTGCAGCCGTGCGTATTCACCGCCGGCCGCCATCAGCTCGAGGTGAGTCCCCGTCTCGACGACTCGGCCATCCTTGAGCACCAGCAAGCGGTCGGCCTTGGCGAGCGTGCTGAGGCGATGGGCGATCGCGATGGTCGTGCGACCCGCGACGACGTTGTCGAGCGCGCGCTGGATCTCCCGCTCGGTTTGCACGTCGACGGCGCTGGTGGCTTCGTCCAGCACCAAGATCCGCGGATCGACGAGGATGGCACGCGCGATGGCGACGCGCTGCCGCTCCCCCCCCGACAGAGACTGACCGCGCTCGCCGACGAGCGAGTCGTACGCTTCGGGCAACTTGAGCACGAACTCGTGCGCGCGTGCGGCGCGCGCGGCGTCGAGCACCTCGTCGAGCGGCGCGTTGGGGTAGCCGTAGGCCACGTTCTCGCCGATGGTGCCGAAGAACAGGAACGAGTCTTGGAGGACGATGCCGATGCGGCGGCGGTATTGCTCGACGGATAGCGTCGTCACGTCCTTGCCGTCGAGGCGGACGCAGCCGGACGACGCATCGTAGAAGCGGCACACCAGGTTGGCGACGGTGCTCTTGCCGGAGCCGGTGTGGCCGACGATGCCCAGCATTTGTCCGGGCGCCACCGTGAAGCTCACGTCGTCGAGCACGAGCCGGCTGCCGTAGCGGAAGCAGACGTGCTCGAACGTCAATCGCCCCTCGACGTGGCCGAGCGGCAGCTCGCTCTGCGTCGAGCTCACGCTCGGCGCTCGATCCAAGATCTCGAACAGCCGCTGCGCGGCAGCGCTGGCGCGCTCGGTGAGCGTGAGCATGCGGCTCATGCTCTCGACGCGGCCATAAAAGCGACCGATGTAGGTGATGAATGCGGTCAGCACGCCGACCGTGATTTGATGATGCAGCACCTGATAGGCGCCGACGGCCCACACCACGAGCAGCCCGAGCTGGTTGAGCAGCGCGACCAGCGGCCAGAACGACGTCCACAGCCGATTGGTGCGGTTGTTGATCTCGACGATGCGCCGGTTGGCCTCCGCGAAGCGCTCGATCTCGCGCTCTTCTTGCGAGAACGCCTTCACGACGCGGATGCCGGGGATCGTATCCGCCAAGATGTTGGTCATCTGCGACCAGACCCGCCCCCCGCGCAGGAAGCCGTGCGTGAGCGACCCGCGCACCCGCACCATGAACCAGGCGATCGGCGGGAAGGAGACCAGCGCCACCGCCGCTAGCAGCGGATCGAGCTGAAACAGCACCACGCTCGTGCCGACGATCATCATCACGTCGGTGATGAAATCGATCAGGGTGTCGGACAGGAACGAGCACAGGCGATCGGTCTCGGAGCTGATGCGCGAAATCAGGTCGCCGGTGCGCTTGCCGCCGAAGTACTGAATGCTGAGCCGCGTCAGCTGCGAAAAGGCGCGGTTTCGCAGATCTGCGCTGATGAGCTCGCTGACCCACGCGAGCACGGCCCCCTGCGCCCAGGCCAGCAGCCACGCCACGAACGCAGCCAGGCCCAAGCCGCCGAGATAAAGCACGAGCGTGCGCGAAGCCGCGTCGAAGCCCGGCGCGGCTTGCGCCTGCCAAGGCACCAGCACCTCGTCGACGAGCGGCATCGTGAGGTAGGGCGGAATCAACCCGACCGCGGTGCTGGCGAGCGTGAGGCCAAAGCCCAGCGCGACCATGCCCGAGCGCGGCTTGGCAAACTGGAAGAGGCGGAGCAGCGGCGACCGCGCGGGCGGCGGCGGGCTGGCGTCGTCGCTCTCGTCCGTGCTCGCGCGGAGGCGCGGGCTCTCTTCCGAGCGCCCCAGCGCCTCGACGAGCTCAGCGGCGGGTCGCGCCACCGCGAGCGTGTAGCGGAAGCGCGCGCTCCCCTCGCTCGAGCGCAGGAGCAGCTCGCACACGCCCGCGTGCTCGCGTCTCTCCGCGCGCAAAGACGCGCTGCGCAGCAGTTGCGATACGCGGCCTCGTTCATCTCGGAACCAGACGCGCGAGGTCGTCGCCACCACCCAGCTCTCCGCGAAGCGAAGGTCCGCGCCGAGATCGGGGCGAAGCTCCGCGACGACGCGCTCCCCGGGCTCGAGCTCCGGACCGGAGAGCGAAGCCTGACCAGCGCTACGGACGGAGTTTTTCATGAGAGCGGCGGAGCTTTTCGGCGAGGTCCGCGCCGATCCGCGGCGAACCGTGACCCAGCAGGCAGGGCTTCGTCAAATGGTGGCGACTGGCGTCGAGGCTCGTCTGCGAATAAAGGGAACGGCCCCTAGAACGCCGAACGGTTTGACCGCTCGGCGTTCTAGACCTTTCCTGGTGGGGGGCAGCTCGCGCTGAGCACTGATCGTATCTTTTTCGGGAATTTGGCTTTGGTGGCCTCGGTTGGTTCGCCATGGCAGGTGCACAGGCGTGGGCGGAGGAGGAATTTCGGAGTGCCGCGTTGGGC
>JAEYWK010000132.1 GCA_023431345.1 Pseudomonadota bacterium | reverse complement strand
TCTGTTCATGGGGCTTCTCCGGCGTTGGTTGTGTTGCAACTCCTCCGACGGAGGGACCCCTCTACAAATTCACGCCGCGGCTACGATCGCGGCGCCAGCCTCAGCTCCGAGCGTGATCCCGACCCGGATGGAGGCGAGGTAGACGCCACGACTGAGCAGCTTCGCGAACACCTCCATCGGCGGCTGGTCCACGAACTCCGGTGAGTGCATGGCGTCGACGATGCCCTGGCGCTCAACGTCGCTCAGCCGCCGAGGGCTGGGTGCACGCTGCCGCGGTACTCGTGGTGGCGCCGGGCGAGTGCCGCGGTACAGCGTCGCGCGGCTTGCGCCAACCGCTGCGCAGGCCGCAACGAGGGAGACGCCTGGCTCGGCGAAATCTTCTACGAGGTCCATCAGGTCTCGTCGTCGCTCTCGGGCAGTGCGAGCCCCAGAACCTCGTGCGCTTTTTTTTGGAGGGCTATGAGCACATTGGCGACGTGCAGCTTGCGCTCAAGCTCGGCGTTGCGTTTCATGAGCTGCACGTTGAGCCGCTCCGCTTCAGAGAGCTTGGGCTTGCGACCAGCCTTCTTGGCAGTCAATCCAGCTGCGCCGTGAGCGCCGAGCTGGGCGCGCCACGACGAAAGGTGCGAGCTGTAGATGCCCTCACGTCGAAGCAGGGCCTCCAGCGAACCGCGCTCTCCACTTGCCAGGCAGGCGTCGGCTTCTTTCACGAGACGCAGCTTCTCAGCTGCACTGAACGCACGGCGCGACCGCTTGGCCACCGTCTCCACGGCAGCGCCGCTCAGGCCAAGTGAGCGCTCCGGGTCAGCGCTCTCCTGGGAGCCGCTACGATCAGACACACGAGTAGGTTTCGGCACGATCTACGATCCATTCTCCGCCCATCGGTACTTAGATTTCCAGGGGGAGCTGTCTCACGCCACGTTGGCACGGGGGGTGGAACTGACAGACCTCCGTACCCACGAGAAGGATCAACGAAAAAAGTTGTGAACGCGAGGTGACGATTCTTTCGGAGAAAGGAAGCGATTAAATGGCTGATCGGGTGATTGAATTCCGTCGCAGCCTGACTGCATGCGGCCTACCGATGGCCCCGACAGAGTTTTCAGACGACTTGTCCGGACAGAGCGCTACTACTTGAACAGCTTCACGCAGAGTGCGATTGGCATCGTGCTGGCCCCGGCCAGGTTTCACTGAGCTTCTCCTGACCCTCGCTTCGCGAATTTCACTATGTAACGGCGAGGTCTTGATGACCTGGACGGGAGATCCACCGTGCGGCGTTGGATGCGTTCGAGCAATGCGTTGACGCGCGAGGAGAGCAGCAACAGAATAGTCCCGGTGGGAGCCAAAAAGGAACGCCGCCGCGGTCGCCCTCGGAAAGCGCAGACAAGATTCTCGCGCTGGATTGATGCGCAGAAGCTAGCGCGTGGAGTCGTGGCAGACCGGCTTGGAATCGCGCGGAATTATCTCGACAAGTTGTGTCGTGAGGAGGCTCGTCCGAGCTTGGAGCTCGCCATCGCGATCGAGAAACTCACTCGTGGGGACGTGCCTGCTGCTGACTGGTTGCGTGTCTTGCCGCGCAGCGCGCGTCGACCTGCTTCAGCACAAAAATAGGGCGAACTAGTTGCGTTAGGTATCGCGGGGATTATAATAATCGGCATGGGACTCGATGCTGTGGTGGAGGCGGGAGGCACAACGGGCCTGCCGCAGGTGTTGACGGTTGAAGAGGTAGCCGACTTGATGCGCGTGGATCGCAAGACGGCCTACGCAGCCATCGCCGAAGGCGGCGTTCCGGGCGTCCGCCGAATCGGTCGCTGCATTCGCGTTTCACGCGATGTGCTGCTGCGCTGGCTCGAAGAGGGCGAAGCCAAGCTGAGCCGGAGGCGGTAGCCATGAGCATTCGAAGACGGAAGTGGACCGACCCTGCGGGCACGGTCCGCGAAGCCTGGCTGGTCGATGTCAAGGTCGTGGGCAAGGATGGCCGCCGCCGCCGCGTTCAGCGCGTCTCTCCTATCCAGAATCGCCGCGCAGCCGAAAAACTCGAGCATGAGCTCCGCGAGGAACTGCTGAATGCCGACGACCGAAAGCCCTCAGCAGTCGAGTCCCCGCTCTTCGCCGACTTCGCCAAGGAGTTCATCGACACTTACGCGACGCCGAACAACAAGCCGAGCGAGGTCGAATCGAAGCGGATGATCCTGCGGGTCCACCTCGTTCCCGTGTTCGGCAACCTGCGGCTGGATCAAATTGGCCTTGCAGAAATCGACGCCTACAAGGCCAAGAAGCTGGCCGCCAAGGTGGCGCACAAGACCATCAACAACCACCTCACGGTCCTTCGCAAGATGCTCGCGGTTGCGATCGCCTGGGAGCGACTGGCCGTGGCCCCACCCATCAAATGGCTGAAGCCGCCGCCGCCCGAGTTCGACTTCCTGACGTACGACGAGACCACCCGGCTTATCGCGGCAGCAGAAGGGGAGTGGCGCACCATGATCACGGTCGCTGCCCGCACGGGGCTGCGCCTCGGCGAGCTGCTGGCTCTGAGCTGGACCGACGTCGACCTCGAAGCGGGGCGCTTGTTCGTGCGTCGTGCGGTGGCACGCGGGATAGTCGGCACGCCCAAGAACGGGCGCAGCCGCGAGGTCGCGCTGAGCCAGCAGGCGACCGCGGCCCTGGAAGCCCACCCACGTCGAAGCCTGCTTGTCTTCTCGGACTCCGAGGGCAAGATGCTCACGAAGGGCGCTACCAAGGCACCGCTCGCGAACGCGTTGAAGCGCGCCAAGCTCCGACACATCGGCTGGCATGCCTTGCGCCACACGTTCGCCAGTCACCTGGTGATGCGCGGCGCGCCCATCAAGGCTGTGCAGGAGCTGCTCGGTCACAGCACGATCGAGATGACGATGCGCTACTCGCACCTGAGCCCCGACGCCCGGCGCGATGCTGTGCGCCTGCTCGACGTGAAGGAAGCGCTCACAATGAGCTGGAAAACGGCCTCCGGGACGGTGCTCCAGATCCCGTTAGGCCGACTGCGGCTGGAGGCGGCCTGACGCCTTATGGCCCGACGTGGCCCTGCTACGCGGTCACCCGAACACGGGTCCCCAGCATCCCGCTTGCGGGCGGGACGCCCCGTCGATCCCGCGATGCAAGCGGCATGCGGGGGGCCCGAAGATCAACCCAACCAAACGCGCCCGTGCCCACAGGCCTCGCGACCTTGGGCAACATACGGGCAACATGAAAATCCCGGAACGCGGGAGCAGCCAACAACAAGCTCAGAAACAGTGGAGGCGCCGGGAATTGAACCCGGGTCCGCGAGGCGTCCAATCAGCTTTCGTTCACGTGCGTAGCCGCTCTAACCCTTGCGGCGGGGTTCGGTCGATTCGGCGACCGGCCTAGCTCCAGATTTTCTCGGCCTCGCCGCCCGGAGCATCGGCGAGACCCAGCTTTAGTGATGATGCCCTTCTGATACCAAAACTATCTCTCAGTCGGACAGCTCAGCTGTTTTTCAGGCAGCGAGAGCGATTGCGTTGTCGTTCGCAATTGGTACGGCCCGATTTTGAAGAGGGTCGGGTGCCTCCACACGCAAACTGACCTTCAGTCCCCACGTCGAAACCGATCGCCCCCGAAGGGGAATGGGTCGTAGGTGGGCTCACCATAGCGACGCGCAGGGATTGGTCAAGCCCCCGCGGCCTCGACCGCGCGCGCTCGCGGGGCCGCCCGCCCAAGGCCCGCGGCCCGACGTTGGGGGGCGGGCGCTGGGCGGGGACGTCCGCGCCGAGCGGGCGGAGGCGAGCTCTGAGCGAGCGACAGCTCAGAATAGCGGCGGCGTGGCGAGCTGGGCGAGGTCGAGCGCCATGTCTGGGAACCACTCGCCCGCGGCGGGATCGCGCCGGTTGCCCCACTCGGGGTCCGTGAGCCCACCGGCCACGCCGCGGTTGCACGAGCCGTCCGACTCGCCCGGAACCTTGATCCAAAGATGGGCCGCGACCAGCGGGTTGCCGGTGGCGACGCTCGGCCGAAGCCCGACGCCTCGATCGGGCGGATTGCACCAAACCTGGGGGTCGGGATACGACGTCCCGGCGGCTGGCTTCCACGCGCCGCGGCCGTTGCGGCTGGTGTCGAGGACGAACTTGACCTGAGCCGAAGCTCCCTCCATGAGCCCTTCGATGCCGGCGGTCACGGCGGCGACGTGCTCCGGCTCGAAGCTGACCTGGGTGTAGTCCGTCGCCGGATCGTATTGGCTCGGGCACCAATCGAAATGCGGCGCGCCCGTCGTGGCGTCGCGCATCCAATCGGGACCTAGCCCCGGCGTGCCGGCGGCCAAGCACATGGAGACCCAGGTGCCGAACTGCGTGAGCTCGGGCGTCGACTCGTAGTTCGACACGTTGAGGAAGAATCCTTGCACGCGCTGCACACCGTCTTTGAAGCCGGCCTTGTAGAGACGCGAAGCCGCCTCGCCGACGCCCAGCCAGGCGCTGTGTGTACCATCGATGTACACGGAGGCGCTGGGCGCCACCTCGAGGAGCTTGTCGATGGCGTACTGAAGCTGCGCGTAGCGTTCTTCCGCGGAGGCGCCCGGGGCCGGTACGGTGTTGCCGGCCGCATCGGTCACCGTGGGCTTGCACCACTCTTCGACGCCGAAGATGGTCCTGTTGTAGGGGATGATGCCGAGCGAGTCGGGCTCGAGGATGACGACGGCCTTGCTCTTGCCGATGCCGGCGGCAAATCCGTCGATCCACGCTCGGTACTCGGCGGTGTCCTTCGCGCCGCCCGCGGAATACTGAGCGCAGTCGCGATAGGGAAGATTGTACGCCACCAGCACGGGCACGCTGCGGGTGAGCGCAGCGCTAGCCATCGTCTTCTTGACGTCGGCCTTCACTTGCTTCGCGGTCCCTGTGTTGAACCACGCCGCGTGCGGGGTCGTCGCCATGGCCGCGATGCGAAGCGCGTCCGTATACTTGCGATGTCGGGCCAGCTGGAGGGCTTGCTCGACCGCGGCGGGGTTGGGCGCGGGCGCGTAGAAGCGCGTGCCCGCTGCCAAGTCGCGCGATGGAGCGCGGCTCAGCTCAGCTACCTGCTCGCCCGCGCCGTCGAGCGTCTCTGCGCCGGGCGATGTCTCGGCGGCGCAGGCAGCTCCCCACATCACGATCAGCGTCGCGAATACGCCGCGGCACCAGGGTTCGGATCCAATCGACATGCGTTTTGCGTCCTCTCGCTATGAGTGAGCACTCTGGTGGCGGCACTCGCCGCGCACCCTTCAATCGCAAGTGCAAAGCGCATACCGTGAGTCCGCGCGCAGACAGCCTTGCGAAACTCGGTGTTTGCCGCCGGCTCGCCGCGCCGGTGTCACCGCTCATCGTCCGCGGACGGCCGCAGTGGGCGACCTCGCGGACGACCGCTACGCCGTTTAGCGACGCTTTTCGGTGAGCAGCTCGACGAGCGGCTGATTGACGGTGTCGGGGCCCCGCTCGCCGCGCTCGCTCGTGTAGATGCCGAAGTCGGGGTCGCGGTAGCCCCAATAGGTCCAGCCCAGCCGCTGTTCGCGCATGATGTCGATCATGTCGCCAACCCAGCGCAGGCCGCCGCGATCGTCTTCGAAGGTGGGGCGCGAGGTGCCGAACGAGCTCACGAGCATCGGTACGCCCTGCGCGATGCCCCAGGCGCGGTAGTCGCTGAAGAGCCGCGCGAGCGTCTCACGGTTGAAGCCGGCCGTTGGCTCCTTGTAGCCCCAAAAATCGAGCCGAACGCGCGCCAAGTCGCGTGCCTCGAGTGCCTCACCTTTGACCCAGCTCGTCACGCGGAAGGTATCGCCTACCTTCACGAAGATCCAGTCGTTGGCAGGCAGGTTGGCCAGAGTGCGGGTGCCGTGAATCGAAAGTGATGCTTGCCCTCGCTTCGCGCTGGCCTCGATGGCTACTTCGCCCGGTCCGTCGACCTCCATTCCGTCAGCCGTGCCTTGCCACAGCTCTCCGAAGCCGGCGTTCGACTCGATGTCGAGGTCGAGGACGACGTGCGCCTCACCCGCTTCATCGATCTGTTCGACCAGCACGCTATCGAAATAGGCCTTGCCCGCGGTGAAGTCCGCTTGGAGCACCGGCACGGCGTACGTGAAGCCTGGGTCGGTGACGGTGTAGGAAAATACCTTCTCCGTCCAATCGGTTTCAGTGGGCGTCAGGTTCAGGGCGCTGGCGGACGGTCGCGTGTCTTGGGGCGTGTGCAGCCAGATCGCTTTGCTCTGATCGACCGCGACGCGGGTTTCGTCCGGGTAGGGGCCGAACGGGTCCAGCGGCGCGTTGGCCCCAGCCGGCGTCGTCAGTTGCGCGACGTACGACCAAGGCTGAGTGCGATCGAACTCGTAAATGACGTTGCCGTCGGCGAGGCGCGCGAAGGCCTTGGCCGCGGCATGGTTGTAGTTGCACGCGACGGCGTGGGCTCGCGCGATGAACAATGCGTGGTTGGTGTCCACAGCTCGAATCGCTCGCGTTGTCTCTTCGGCCAGCACGCGCCACTGCTCCGCCGTGGCCGTGGGGCTCGGTATATCGAGGAGCGCATAGCCGGTGATGGCGGGCTCCTCGGCGTAGCGCGACGCGAGCATGCGCCACAGCTCCACCATCCGGGCTTGGTGGTCCGCCGAATCCCAAAACGCGGCGTCTTTGCAGTTGGAGGCAGCGCCACCTGGCGGTGCGTTCAGCGCCAGCACGACGAGCAAGCCGCTGTCTTTGGCGCGCGCGATCGCTCCATCCAAGCTCGCGAGCGCTTCGGAATCGTAGGAGCCGGGTGACGACTCCTCTTCGAGGTCGTCGGCGTCGAAGAAGATGCGGACGTGGTTCATCCCCATGCTCGCGACCTCGGCGTACGCCGCGCGCGGCTCGCTCCAGCCCGGCTCACCGTCGAAGACGCCGAACGTCATACCCTCGAGCGTGATGGGCTTGCCGACCGCGTCGATGACGAGGTCTCCCTCCACGTGCACGAAGCCGGGGCGAGGGGGCTGGGCCTCGCCACAAGCGGTAGTCGCCACCGCCAGGCCGACGAGCAGGGTGTTCTTCATGTGGCTCATTCCTCTGCTTTCGGCTCGAATCGGAGCTGGGCCACGCAGAGCTCGAAGGGCTGTCCTAGGATTTGCGGACCTGCGCCCGTCGCTGAAAATTCGATGTTGTTCAGCTGGCGTTTGAAGGAGTCGAAGGGGGTCTGCCCCCAATCCTGCTTGTCTTGCTCGAGCTCGTCCCAGCGCACGACATGGCGCGTCCATTGAGCGGTGAAAGGAACCTCTTTCGAGAAATTGTCGCAGAGCGCGCCGCTGCCCTCGTTGGCCAACACGCACTCGGAGTTGGGCTCTTGCGACGTCTGGACGTTGGGGAAGGCCACCGCGACACTGAGAGGAGGGGCGTTGGGGAATGGTTCGCGCGCCCAGCCCCAAAAGCTGATGCCGGCGTAGTCGTCCACGTCGAACGTCGCAGTGCCGCGCGTCCCAAGAACACCCCCGAAGAAGAACCCCTGCAGCGCGAGCCAGCCATAAAATCCACTCGAGCTGACGCAGGCGGCTGCGCGTATCTCGGGGCCCCCTGGCGGCGTCACCGGCTCCTCGAGCTGGCGGTAGGTGTAGAGGGCCTCGGGCGCCGGAGAGAGGTCTCCGCTGCCGTCGGGGATCTCCGTGTACCACCAGCCTGCGAATCCACCTTCAGGCGGCGCCAGCTTGATTTGGGGTCCGTCTCGCATGTCGTCGATGAGCAGCGGGTCATCGCTCGCCGCCTGTCCGCTGAGACAGCACCAGCGTCCGTCTTGCGCCCTCGGGGCGCGTGAGGCCGAGTCGGCCGGCGCCCAGCACTCGAGCAAGTCGGCGCGTAGGTCCGACGGGCGCGCCTCCGAGCAGGCGTAGGCAACCCACGCGGGCTCGGGCAACGCCGCGGCGCAGACGTGCTCGAATTTCTCGGCATCGAGCTCGATGCAGCCGTGCTCGAGGGGCGGCTGACACAGCGGCCGGTGCTCCGAGTTGGCAGGGCAAAGCGCGCTGCTTTTGACGATGGCTACGCTCGCGATGTTCGCGCTTGCGCGCTCGCACACCGCTGGGGGTAGCTCGATGGCCGGAATGTCTCCGTTGTCGAGCACGCGCCATCCGCTGCCGGCTTCGCTGTGCGCCAGGGGGATGAAGCATTCGTCGAAGGGGCCGCAGAACCCGTAGTTGCCTACGCGCTCATTCCGCACCACCAGGGCGACCTTGACGTCGGCGTCCGGGCCGAGCGTTTGCAGGCCGCGCACCGCGCACGGCACGTGACGCCCGGACGGCAGCGTGATGGGCCCTGGATTGGGGAAGCTGGCGTCGTCTAGGCACGCAGTCACGTCGTAGCAGTCGAGCGCGGGCGCGGGCTCGAAGTCTGGCAGAGACTCCGTCGCGACCCGGGCGTCGACGCACTCGCCGGCCTCGCAAGTCGTCCCCGCCGCGCACGGCTCGGGGAGGTTGGCGCTGCTACACAGCCACGACAGCGGCACTTCGACCTTCGCGGTGCGGTCTCGCGGAACGACGAGCTTGGCGTCCCGCGCGACTCGAGTCGGCTGCCGTTGATCGTCGCGCTTCCTGCCTTCGACTCGTACCGTGATCGGGGCTGTCGTTTGGGGGCCTCCTTTGATGACCAGCGTCAGGGGTAAGTCCGTGCCGCTCGTCAGCTCGAGCGTGCTCGCGGCGTAGGGCGAGTCTTCTCCCTCGAGCGTGACGCTCCAGAAGACGAGATCGATGTCGGTCGGTACCGCCATGTCGGTGACGACCGAGAGCACCAGCCCGCCTGGCGGCGCCTCCGCACTGCAGCCCAGGCCGGCCCCCGCAAGTACTAGGACGCGCAGGAGGTGGGGGCTCCGAGCCGCGGGACGTTTCATGGTGTCACCCGGAGCGGGAGCTGCACTTGGCGGGGTGAGTTGCGGCGGCCCTCGTCACGGCCCCACGATCGCGCGACGAAAAAGGTCGCGGCACCCGCCCCCGCGAGCACGGCCGCTCCGCCGACAATCCACGCCCAGGGCGGCAAGCTGAACGAGGCGGGCGTGCGCGAGAGCGTGACGTCGAGCGCGTGCGTGCGGTCGTCTTCGATGAGCACGCTCGTTTCGAACGGCTGCGAGTCGTTGCCCGTCACGCGCAGCCGGCGGCTGCCGCTGGCGAGCGTGCCGTCGAAGGTGCCGAGCGCGCGAAATCGGCCGTCGATCGTGATCACGTCGCCCCTGCCAGCGCGCACCACCAGCCGCCCTTCGTGCACGATAGGCTCGAGCCGGAGAGCGAGCTTCACGTCGGCGGAGCTCGTCACGACGAAGGTCTGCGTGGCGTCGCGGAACCCCGTCTTCTTCACGGCGAGCCGGTGCGTACCGAAGTCGACGCGGGTCTCGGCGTCGAGCGGCAAGGTGCCGAGCGGCTCGCCGTCGAGCTCAGCGCTACCGCCCGGTTCGTCAGCGTGGACGAGGAGTCGCGCCGTGAGGGGGAGGGCGGCCTCGAGGAACGAGCGCGCGTCGCGCTCCGCCTGCTCCGTGATCAACGGCGAGCGCGAGCTCAAGTAGCGGCGGACGAGCGCGATGGCCTTCGCGTAGTGTCGAAGCGACTGCTCGCACACCGCTGCGTTCCAGAGTAAGCGTACGTCCTGCGTGGCGTCGTACGCGCTCGAAAATTGACGCCGCGCGCCCTCGAAATCGCCACTTTTGTGCAGGAGCAGCGCGGTCTCGTAGTCGCGTTTGGCTTGGCCGGTCAGCATCTCTCCGAGGGGGAGCGCTGGCGCGGACAGCGCGCCTTGGCCCTCGCCATCAGCGCCGCGGCTCGTCGGGGTATTCACGCCGGCATCGTCGCCTGCGGCCTGAGCGGCGGCGTGCGAGGTGGCCGTAAGCAGGACCAACCACGCGCAGACGCGAGCCAGATGGCTACGGGGCCTCATTGGAAGAGCTTGAGCGTCAAGGGATCGTCGGCGCGGGGGAGCGGGGCTGCAGGGGCGGCCGGAGTTGCGGACGATACCGGGGAGGCCGGTCGCGCCGTTCGAGGGGGCTTCGAGGCGCTGGCTAGCGTGGGGGTCCGCGGTCGGAGGCTGGAAGCCGCTGCGCTGGGCGCCGCGCTCGACAAAGCGGCCGCGGTCGCGAGAACGATCGTCGGCGCGGGCACGACCGTCGCCGCGGGCACGACCGTCGCCGCGGGATCCGTGCGCGCTAGCTGCGTCGCGCGTGTGGCTGGCGCGGGGGGCGTGCTGGGCCGCTGCTGTGCGGCTCGGACGACCGCGAGCAAGGTTGCGCCAAGAAGAGCCGTCGCTAGCAGCAGCCAGGCCCGGCTCCGCCTCGGCTTGCGCGCGCCGCTTGGGGCCGGCGGGGCGACCGGCGTTGCCATCGTCGTTTCGAGGGCCAGAGGAGCGGCGCTCGGCGCTGCGGGGGGAGAAGCTGGAGCGAGAGGTGGTTCCGAGGGCGGCGCGAGCGCGCCTTTGAGCGTTTGCAGCTGAGTCGGCTGGGCTGCGAGCGCCGCGGACGACCGCGCGGCAAGCGTTGCGGACGTCCGCGTGACGAGCTCGGCGGCGTCCGCGGGGCTCGGGTCCCCCCCGCACAGCTCGCGATACGCCGCGAGCACCGCGCTCTGCATCGCGGCTGCGGTCGGCCAGCGCTGCGAGCGCTCGAACGCCAGCGCGCGGGAAACGAGCGCCGCCACCGTGGGCGGGAGCTCCGGCATGATGCTCAGGATTGAGCGGGCAGGTTCGGTCGCGGCGCGGATCATGACCTGTCGTGAGTTCTCGCCCTGATGCACGAAGGATGCCGACAGCATCGTGAAGAGCGTCGCTCCCGCCGCCCACACGTCGGTTCGCGCGTCCACTCTCTCGGGCATGGCGAGCGCTTGTTCGGGAGCCATGAACGCCGGCGTCCCCAGCACCACCCCGCCTCGCGTCGACTTGAGCCCGGCGTCGCTGTCGCGCAGCCGGGCGATGCCGAAGTCGAGGACCTTGAGCTGGCCACCGCGCAGAACGAACAGATTGGCGGGCTTGATGTCGCGATGGACCACGGACTTTCGATGCGCGGCCTCCAAAACATCGAGCAGTTGGTGAGTGATGCTCAAGGCCACACGAACTGGGATCGGTCCCCCGCACGTGGAGAGCGCATCGACGGTAACTCCGTCGAGCAGTTCCATCACCAGAAAGGCCGAGCCCGCTTCGTCGACGTCGTCGTCGAGGACCTCGACGACGCCGGGGTGGGGAACCGAGTTGGCGACGTAGCCTTCGCGCACGAAGCGGGCGCGCGAGTCGCTGCGCACGGAAAATTCGCTGTGCAGCATCTTTACCGCGAAGCGCTTGCGGTTGCGGTGCGTCGCCGCGTAGACGCTTGCCATGCCGCCCACCCCGAGCACGCAGTCGAGGTGGTACTTGCCGTGAAGCACCGTCCCGACACGCCGTGACGCGACGCTCAGGCTCTCGCCCTCCTCGGACATATTCAGCCGACCCGATTACATCCGAATTCTCATGCTGACAATAGCGTTCGCCTCGCTACGTTTCACGAGCGCGCTGCGATCACGACGGGGCCGCCGCATGCCCGCGAAAGATCGCGCTCGCCTGCAAGGCGACGCCAACTTCGCGTAGAGTCGCGTGCATGCAAGTCGACGCGGCGAGCACGACGGACACGGAAGCTGCCCCCGCGCTCACCGCCGATGGCCCTCCCGATCTGCAGCTGGTTTTCGTCTGTCCGGAGTCATCGCGGGCGCCTTTCCCACTCGATTGGAGTGGTTTGGAGCCGCGCATCATCGGCCGGGAAGAGACCTCGGCGCTGTGCTTGGCGGGCACCGACATTTCTCGACGCCATGCGTCTCTACAGAAGGGAGCTGACGCTCAGCTTACGTTGGTCGACCTGGAGAGCCGCAATGGCACGCAGGTCAATGGCGCCACTGTCCGTGTCCAGCGCCTGAAGCTGGGAGACGTGTTGAGACTCGGCGGGTGGGTGGGCGTGATCGCGGATGCTCCGGAGCCGCTGCGTGAGCTTGCGCCCGGTTTGTTCGGGGGCGCGGCCCTCCGCCGCGCGATAGCGCCGCTCACCACCGCGTCCCGGAGCGATCTGCCCATCGTGCTCGAGGGCGAAACGGGCACGGGGAAAGAGGTCGTGGCGCGCGCCATCCATGGCTGGAGCGGTCGCTCGGGGCCGTTCGTCGCCGTGAACTGTGCCGCTCTGCCACCGGGCCTCGCGGAAGCAGAGCTGTTTGGCTACCGGCGCGGGGCGTTCACGGGCGCGGAGCGCGCAAGCCCTGGTTTCTTCCGAGCTGCGAGCGGAGGAACGCTGCTCCTCGACGAGATCTCGGAGCTGCCGCTCTCGCTCCAAGCCAAGCTGCTGCGCGTGCTCGAGCAGCGTGAGGTCCAGCCGCTCGGCGAGGCGCACCCTGTCCCCATCGACGTGCGCGTCATCGCGGCGGGGCAACAATCGCTGCTCGAAGCGGTGCGCGCGCGCCAGTTCCGCGCGGATCTACTGGCCCGCCTCGACGGGCTCACAGTGCGGTTACCGCCGCTCCGAGCCCGCCGTGAAGACGTGCCGGCGCTCTTCTCTCACCTCTGGACCACGCTCGGCCAGCGCTCACAACCCTCGCTGGACTTCGCGTTCGTGGAGCGGCTGTGCGTGCATGATTGGCCCCTGAACGTGCGCGAGCTGGTGCTCTTGGTGCGCCGCTTGCTCGTCTTTCATGCGGACGCGCCGAGCCTGCGCGCGGGGCACCTCCCGGCGCGCATCGGCGCGCTCTCACCGGCCTCGCCCTCGACTCCGCCTCAGCGCGCGCCGTCGGTGACGGAGGAGCCAGGCCCCGCGGCGACGCTCGAGCGCGTCGAGCTCACGGATCTGATCGCGGCTCTCCGCGCCGCGGAGGGGAACGTGACGCGCGCCTCCGCGCTGCTCGGCATCACGCGTCAGCGCGCCTACCGTCTGATCGAAGGTCACGCGCTCGACCTCGACGAGCTCCGCAAATAGCTCGCGCAGGGCTCCCTAGCCACTAGTCTTGCTTCACGAAGGTGACCGGCACCGTGATGGTGGCGCTGCCGCCCTTAGGGGGCTCGAAGCGGGCGAGAGAGGCGCGTTCGAGCAGGCAATCGACGGTGCTGCGCGGCAGCTTCAAGCCGTCGGCCTTCACGTCGGCGACGCGGCCGTCAGCGCCGACCCGAATCACCAGCTTCACGCGGCCTTGGATCGCGCCTTCGCGCTCGAGCGCGGCTTGGTAGCAGACGCGAAAGTCGGCCTGCATCGCAGCGATGCCGCGAACGCTGGCGCTGGCGGCGCCGGTGGCGCTGGGCGGCGGCGCGCGGAGCCCATACTCACTCCGCAACTGCTCGGCGCGCTGGGGCTCGCCGCGCGCGTCGTACAGCGCGGCGAGAGGTTCTGCGACGCGCAGGCCGAGCGAGCGCTGCGACGTGGCCTTCGCTGCGGCGAGCGCGCCCTCGAGCGTCTTGCTCGCTTGCAGGCCCTGGCCGGATGCCTGCAGCTGGCTGGCCAGCAAGAGCGACGCCTCCACCAACTGCGTCGACAGCTCCGTGGGGTGACGTGCGGCGGCGGCGACGGCGGCTGACAGCGCTGCCGTCGCCGAGGACGCCTGCTGCTCGGCTCGAAAGGCCTCGGCGCGACTCAGCTCCAGCTCACAAATCTGGCGGTCCTCGGCGATGGCTCCGGGGCGCAGCAGCCGGAGCGCCGCGTCGGCGTAGCCACGTCCCTCGGCGTAGCGCTTCTGGGCGACGAGCGCGCGAGAGAGCTGGGCGAGCGCGTCACCCCGGTATTCGGGCCACGGCGCGCTGAAGCCGTAAGACAGCTCGAGCGCCTTGCGGAGATCGACCTCCGCCTGCGGCCACATCGAGTGCGCGGCGAGCGCGCGCGACGAATCCAGCAGCAGCTTCACGCGGCCGGCGCGATCTTCGATGGCGCCAGGCCCGCCCGGGGGGCCGCCGGCCCCCGCCGGCTCCGGGCTCTGAGCACCCCCGCAGGCCACACACAGCCCGAGCAGCGAAGCCAAGAAGAGATCGACGCGAGCCGACACTCGCTATGACTTACCTCATTCGGAGGCCCAGCGATAGCGCAAGCCCAGCTCGGTAAAATCACCGCCGACGAGGCCGATGCGATCAGGGCTCACCACCGTGACGATGAAGCTGCCCCGCACGTCGACCCGGCGTGAGAGCGCCATGCGCAAAATCGGGCCTACGCGCAGGGTCATCGAGTCGTCGCGCTTGGGTACGTCGAGGAAGTCGATGGCGGGGCCGATCGAGTGCTGATTGCGCGCGCCGAAGCTGAACGCGTACGCGAGGCGGGTGCGCCAAACCAGCGGCGGCGCGGCAATGATGTGCAGCGTCTCTTCGAACACGTACTGCCCGTCCGGCACGCCCGTCACGTAAGACGCGCTGCCGCGCAGCAGCACTCGCCCGGGGCCGACCGGCGCGCTCAGGTCGAGCTCCGCCTCCCAGGTCAGCGTTCGCGCGAGGTTGCTCACTTCGCGCTCCAAGTCGATGCGGTCGTAGCTGGCTTGCGGCTCCAGGTAGGTGTGCTCGAACGACGAGAAGAAGCGCGGCCCGATGCGCAGATCGACGTGCGGGATCTCGATGCGCAGGCCGCCGTACGCGCCCAAGCCGCTGGTCTGCCCGAGCACGTTGGCATCGACGCCCACCCACTCGGTGAACGGCCTGCCGTAACCGAGCGATACGCGCGGTCGGATGTACACGAAGCCGAAATCGACGGTGGTCGCGACGAAGGGCCGCGCCGGCAAGACGCCCCAAGAGCGCGCCATTTTTGGGTCGATCAGCGCGTCTTCCGAGGTCGGCAGCAGCGTGAGCGGCGCGTCCGGATCGGGGAACTTATCGCCCGAAGGCTCGGCAGCCAGGCCTAGCGCGGGCACGAGCGAGCAGCTGAGCGCGACGACGAGCGCAACCCGGCGCGACATCAAAACACCCCCAGCACGCCGACGCCGCCCGGCGCAGGCACCAGCGACAAGCTCACCTCGGACGGCGTCGCGCGGCTGCCGCCGCCGAGCGTCCGGTAGTGCAGCAGAGGCACGCCGTAACCGACGAGCGTCCCGACCGTGATGCCGAGGAGCACGTCGCTGGCGTAGTGCACGTCGGCGACGATGCGGAACGCGGCCGTGCTCGCGGCCACCGCGTAGCCGCCCGCGCAGCTCAGCGCGTCCCACGGGCCTCCGAGCAGCTCGTTCTCGAAATGGTGAACGCAGATGAGCGCCGCGCCCGTGAAGCTGAACGCGGAGTGTCCGCTGAAGAAGCTGCGGTAGTGAAACGAGTTCTTGCAGTCGAGCGCGTCGCTCGGTAGCTCGCCTTTGCCGCAGTCGGTGCCGAACGGACGCTCGCGGCTGACCAGCACGTTCGTCGCGCCCTGCAGCGCGCCGGCGATGGCCAGCGTCTGCAGGTTGATCAGGGACATTTCCTGCGCGGTTTCGCGGCTGCCGCGGTACCACCAGGCCGTGGTGAGCGCGTCGGCGACGAACGGCCACGACACCGCGAGCGACAGCCCGACGTCGGAGGCGTCGCGAAAAATATAGCGATCGGCGAGCCGGTTGGCCCGAAGCGCGCTGCGCACGTCGCTGTCGAAGCCGATGGGGCCCGTGAGTGAGTGCGTGCTGCGGGGGCTGATGATGGCGGCGCTCAAGGTGATGGCGGCGCCGGTCGCGGTGATGACGTAGTCGGTCAGCGAAAACTTCGGCCACTTCCAGATCAGCGGCGGCGGCGCGTCCGTGGACACGAGCGGCAGCGCGTTGATGGGTCGCCCCTTGGCCTTGGCGAGCGGCTTGAGCACCAGCGTCTCGCGCTCATCCATCGAGCCGCGCGGCGGCGGCCCCTCCTCAGGATCGGGTTGGATGGGCTCGTCCGCAGGTGCTTGTGCCCACGCCAACGTGGGGCAGACGCAGAGGCTCACGCCTACCGCGAGCTGAGCGAGCCAGCCGCGCCGCGTTCGAGTCGCGCCAGCGTCTGCCAAAGACCGAGTTGGGTGCACTTTTCGATGACCCTGCTGCAAAAGCGGGCAAGCTCGCAAGTAGGCGAAAAGACTCGGACACGTTGTCACATTGAGACATCCTGTCGCGCCAGTTTGTCAAGTTGGCGTGGCGTTTGACAAAATTTCTTGCCACTGACAGATTGCCGGTATGAATGACGTGCTGTCGAACGGGGGCGAGGAAGGGCGCAGCACGCCCATTCCGGGCGAGGTGTCAGCGACCGGCGATGAAATCACGGTGCTGGTTGTCGACGACGAGCCCAGCAACCAGACGTCGCTCGCCAAGATTTTCCAGCGTGAAGGCATGCGCGTGTTCACCGCCGACGGCGCTCGGGCGGCGCTCGAGGTGGCTCGCAAGCACAAGGTGCAGGTCGTGCTGACCGACTTGATGATGCCGGGCACGAACGGCGTCGAGCTGATGCGGGCGCTGAAGGAGGTGTCGCCCGACACCGAGACCGTGCTGATGACCGCCTACGGTACGGTCGAAACAGCCGTGCAGGCCATGCGCGACGGCGCTTACGACTTCGTCGAGAAGCCGCTCAAGCGCATGACGATCGTCAAGAGCGTGCGCAAGGCGGCCGAGCGCCAGTCGCTCGTGGCCGAGAACCGCTCGCTGCGCCACGAGCTGAAGCTGCTCACCACGCGCGAAATCGTCGGCCAGAGCCCGGCGCTGCGGCGCGTGCTCGACGTGGCGACTCAGGCAGCGCCGTCGAGCGCCACCGTCTTGATCTTGGGTGAGTCGGGCACCGGCAAGGAGCTGCTCGCCCGCTACATTCACGGCAAGAGCGCGCGCGCCGACGGCCCGTTCGTAGCCGTGAACTGCGCCGCGATCCCCGAGAGCATCCTGGAAGCGGAGCTGTTCGGGCACGAGCGGGGTGCCTTCACGGGGGCGGTGGCGAAGCGGGAAGGCCGCTTCGCTCGCGCGCGTGGCGGTACGCTGTTCCTCGACGAGATCGGCGAGCTCTCGCCTGCCGTGCAGGTGAAGATCTTGCGCGTGCTCCAGGAGGGGGAGTACGAGCCGGTGGGCGGTCACACGGTGCGGGCCGACGCGCGCATCGTCGCGGCCACCAACAAGGACTTGGTCGCCGAGGTGGAGGCGGGCCGCTTCCGTGAGGACCTGTATTACCGGTTGAACGTGATCGCGATCACGGCGCCGCCGCTCCGCGCGCGGCGCGAAGACATTCCGCTGCTCGTCGATCATTTCCTCGGCATCTATTGCAAGAAGAACGGCCGAGCGCGCTTGGCGGTGCCGCCGGAGGTGCTGCAGAAGCTCAGCGACTACCCTTGGCCCGGCAACGTGCGCGAGCTGGAGAACGTGATCGAACGCGCGGCCGTGCTGTGCCGGGGCGAGGCGCTCGGCCTCGTCGACCTGCCCGACGCGGTCGCCCAAGCCGCCGCGGCGCCGCCGTCGGCCGTGCAGTTTCCCATCGGGACGCCGCTCGAAGAGGTCGAGCGCCGGCTCATTCGCGACACGCTCGCCCACACCAGCGGCGACAAGTCGCTCGCCGCGCAGCTGCTAGGCATCTCGACGCGCACGATTTATCGCAAGCTGGGCGAGACGGAGTAGCTGAAAGCCGCGGTAATTCGCGTGTTTGCCAACTTGGCAATTCGAAGCCCTCAGGTGGGCCGGCGCTGCCAGGTTGGCGGAACGATCGTCCGCGCGTGCCCCGCGAAACCGCTGAGATTTCAAGTGCTTTTCTCGTATTGACCCCTGGCACGTCTCTCGCTTTAACCCCCCGGTCCCCTTGGCCCTCGACGCTCTGCTCAAACGCTACTTCCTCGGAGTCGTGCTCGTGCTCGTCGCCATCGCCGCTTACTTTCAAGCGGCGGGCGCGACGCAGCTCATCGGCTCTGCGATCGGCGCGGCGCCGTCGTCTTCGGCGTCGCCGATCATCGCGCCGCCCTACAAGCTCGCGGTGCCGACTCGCGAGCCCAAGTCGGGCCTGCCCATCATCGAGCGCAACCCGTTCGATTCGGTGACCGGTCCGCTCAACGCCGTGCCCCCGCCCGATCCCGAGCTCACGCCGACGCCCCTGGATCTGAGCGACCCGCTGTCGTCACCGGCGTGTGATGGCATTCAAGTGCTGATCGTCACCGAGTCGACGGACCCGACTTGGTCGGTCGCGGCGCTGCAGGGCCCGGGCGAGCCTCACCCGCGCATGCGCCGCGTCGGTGACGAGGTCGGCGGCAAGAAGGTGGCGTTCATCGGCTTCAACCCGAGGGAGAACACTCCCGCGGTGTGGATCGAGGGCGGCAACGCGCTGTGCCAGGCGATGCTATTCCGTACGCAGCCGGCCGTCCCGGCGGTGGCAGCGGCCGCGCCCCCACCCACGCCCGCCCCCGAGCCGCCGAGGCCGGGCGGCGCCCCCGCGCTCCCCGCCGACATCGCGTCGAAGATCCAGAAGGTGAGCGACACCGAGTTCAACATCGACCGCTCCGTCGTCGACAAGATCTTGGAAAATCAGGCGGAGCTGATGCGATCGGCGCGCATCGTGCCCGAGCAGAAGGACGGCAAGGTGGTGGGCGTTCGCATGTTCGGCATCCGTCCCGACACCTTGCTCGGCACGTTGGGTCTGCAGAACGGCGATCGCCTCGAGACCATCAACGGCTTCAACATGGCCAGCCCCGAGAAGGCTCTCGAAGCCTACGCACGCCTGCGCACCGCCAGCGCCCTCAACGTCAAAGTCAATCGCCGCGGCAGCCCCGTCAGCATCGATTTCCACATCAAGTGAGACGATTCGTGAAAGCTCGTTCGATCCGTTCCTTCCTCCTTCCTCGCGCCACCCTCTCGGGCTCGCTCGCTGCTTTGGCCTGGGTCAGCACGGTGAGCGCGAGCGCTCAAGATACACGGCCGCGCGCCGGAGATGCTCCCGCCGCGACGCCGGACGCCGCCAAAGCCGAGCGGCGCCGCTCGCTGTTCGACAAGGTCGACGCGGCGCGCCGCAAGCGCCTCGAAGCCAGGCAGCCGGCGGCTCCGACCACGCCAGCGGCGGTGCCCGCGGCGCCAACCACCCCGGCCGCGACGACCACCCCGGCTGCGACGCCGGCCGATCGCGATCCGCCCGGCGCCGCGCCGCCGCTGCCGAGCACGATGGACAAGATCGCGCAGGCGACGGACGTGCCGTTCAAAGCCAAGCCCGGCGGGCACCTGGTCAAGTTCAACCTGCAAGACGCCGATCTCGCCGAGCTCGTGAACCACATCTCCGGCTTGACCGGGCGTCGCTTCATCTACGGCGCCAAGGTGCGCCAGGTGAAGGCCACGGTCGTGTCGCCCGAGCCGGTGACGATCGAAGAGGCGTACCAGGCGTTCCTGTCCATCCTCGAGGCGAACGGCATGACGGTGGTGCCGCACGGTCGCTTCATGAAGATCGTGGACTCGGGGGGCGTGGTCACCCAGCCGACGCCGATCGTGTCGCGCGGCGAGCCGGTGGCGGACGCCGATCGCTACGTGACGCGGCTCTACCGCTTGCAAGCCGTGTCGACGGACGAGGCGGTCGCGCTCGTCAGCAAGTTCAAGAGCAAAGACGGCGACGTGTCGGCGTACGCGGCGGGGCGCCTGCTCATCATCACCGACACTGGCACGCAGGTGCGTCGCATCATTCGCTTGCTCGAAGAGGTCGACGTCGGCGGCTCGGGTCAGCGCATGTGGATCGAGCCCGTTCGCAACGGCTCGGCCCCCGACATGGCCAAGCGTATCAATGAGCTGTTCGAGCTCGGCGCCGCGCCCGGACAGCCGGGTAGCGCCGCCGCCAAGGCTAGTGGCCTGTCCAAGGTCATCGCCGACGAGCAGACCAACTCGCTGATCATCGTCGGCACCGACGACTCGTACTCGAAGCTGCTCGACCTGCTGAAGCGGCTCGACTCGCACTCGTCGGAGGGCGGTCGCGTGCACGTGCTGCCGCTGCAGCACGCCATCGCCGACGAGCTGGCGCCGACTCTCAGCCAAATGCTCGGCTCGGGCAGCGGCGGGGCGAAGAAGGGCGACTCGGCCGCCGGCAACGCTGGCGGTATGTTCGAGGGCGAGGTGCGTATCACGCCCGACAAGGCGACCAACTCGCTGATCATCACCTCGTCGAACCGCGACTACGCGACGCTGCGGCTGGTGCTCGACAAGCTCGATCGGCCGCGGCGGCAGGTGTTCATCGAGGCGGTGGTGATGGATCTCGACGTGAGCGATCAGACGACGCTCGGCGTCGCCTTCCACGGCGGCACCACCGTCAACACCGGCGGTGAAGACAGCCTCTTGCTCGGCGGCTTCCAGGCCAGTAAATCGATCGGGTTCCCGAGCCCGGCCGGCGGCGCCGATCTGCTCAGCGGCTTGGCCGCGGGTATGCGCGGGCCTGACCTGGCCAACACCGAGAACCTGATCCCGGGCTCGACGGGCCTCAGCATCCCTGCCTTCGGCGTGGTGCTGAACGCGCTGGCGACGAGCGGCAAGTCGAACGTGCTCGCCACTCCGCACATCATCGCCACCGACAACGTGGCCGCCGAGATCCAGATTGGTCAGAACATTGCCCTGCAGCAGAACGTGGGCGGCGGCCTGCAGAACCTCGCCGGTCTCGCGGGCGGCGCGGCGGGCGCCAATCCGCTCGCGCTGCTGGGCGGCCTCGGCGGCGGCTTCGCCGCGCCGCGCCAGGACGTCGGCAACAAGATCAAGGTGACGCCCCACATCAACGAGTCGAACCAGGTTCGGCTCGAGATCGATCAAGAGAGCAGCTCCCCCGGTGCTTCCTCCGGTGACCTCGGCACCGTGACGATCAACAAGCGCACCGCCAACACCACGGTGGTGGTCGCGGATCAGCAGACGGTCGTGATCGGCGGCTTGATGGGCGACGCTTACACCACGTCGCGCGAGAAGGTGCCGGTGCTGGGCGACCTGCCCATCTTGGGCGCGCTGTTCCGCAAGACGACCACGATCAAGAAGAAGACGAACCTGCTGCTCATCCTGACCCCGCACGTGATCCGCGATCAGACGGATTTGCGCCGGATCTTCGAGCGCAAGATGCAGGAGCGCCAAGAGTTCTTGGATCGCTACTTCGTCTTCTCCGACCAAGAATGGACACCGCCGCGCGATTGGACGCGCACCAGCGGCTTGGTGGAAGATATCCGTAAGTCGTACCAAGAGATCGCGGACGACGAGGCGATGCTGGCCGAGTCTCAGCGGGCGGAAGACGACGAGCGTGGCTTGAGCGAGCCGCTCGAGCTGCCGGGCACGCCGCGCGCAGGCGGCGCTGAAGAAGGT
>JAEYWK010000122.1 GCA_023431345.1 Pseudomonadota bacterium | reverse complement strand
CGCGCGCGTGCCAGGCACGCGCCACAAACCCCGGCCTACCAGCCCCGATACCGCCGACGGCAACTTACGGACCGTCGGGCACGGGCACGGGCACGGGCACGTTTACGCCGAGACCAGCAACTTAGGGACACTCCCTAGGCCCTGCCCCAGCCCCCCACGGGCACGGACACGGGCATGTTTACGTGGAGACCGGGGGCGGGATGGGGTAAGCGGGGCCGGCGATGGAAGTGATCCCCGCGATTGATTTGCTCGAGGGTAAGGCGGTCCGGCTGCTGAAGGGCCGCTACGAGGACGTCACCGTTTATCACGACAACCCGCCGGTGCTGGCCGCGGGCTGGGCTGGCCGCGTCAAGCGGCTGCACGTGGTCGATTTGGAGGGCGCGCGCGCGGGCACCGCGGTCCAGCGCGACCTGGTGACGCGGCTCGTGAAGTCCTTCGGGAGCGGCGTGCAGGTGGGCGGCGGCGTGCGCTCGTTCGACGCCGTGAAGAGCTACTTCGACCTCGGCGTCGAGCGCGTGGTGCTGGGGACGGCGGCCCTGCGTGAGCCAGCCCTCGTCGAGCGAGCGGCGCTCGCTTATCCTGGCCGCATCATCATCGCCGTCGACGCGCGTGACGGCAAGGTAGCTACCGCCGGCTGGCTCGACCAATCCGAGCGCCTCGCCACCGATTTGGTACGCGAGCTGTCGAAGCACGCCCTGGCGGCCGCGCTCTACACCGATATCGACCGCGACGGCACCGAGGTCGGGCCGAACATCGAAGCGACGGCGCGCCTCGGACGAGAAACGCAGGTGCCCGTGATCGCTAGCGGCGGGGTTGGCACCCTCGCCCACATCAGCGCGCTCACCCAGGCCGGAAGCGGAATCGTGGGCGCGATCGTCGGCCGCGCCCTCCACGAAGGGCGTTTTTCCCTGGACGAGGCGGTACTCGCGGCAAAAATTGGCGCTGCGGGCTGAGTCCTCAAGGTAGCCTCGAAACCTCGATGGGTGACGAAGCCGATCCGGTCCCCGGTCCTGCAGGTCCGGTCTCGCAGCGGGCGACCTTGGGCCCGCGCGGCGGGCGCCCGTCTTCGCGCGTGACCGCCAACGCGCCCGAGCAGACCAGCGACTCCGAGGCGCCCTCCTCCGCCGGCAGCTTCGACGGTGAAGATTTTCTGTACCATCTCTACCGGGGCAGCGAGCTGCTGCAAGACAACTGCGTGCCGCAGGCGAAGGAGGAGCTCGAGCGGGCCCTCAAGCTGCAGCCTCGAGATACCGAGGGTCAGGGCCTGCTCGGCGTCGTCTACTTTCGGCTCGGCCTCTACCCGCGCGCCATCGGCATCTACGAAGAGATCATCAAGGCCGTCCCGAACGAGATCAGCCCGCGGGTGAACCTCGGGCTCTGCTACTTGAAGACGGGGCAATCGCACCTCGCGCGCGACGTGCTCGAAGCCGTGATTCAGCGCGTGCCGGACCACGTACGAGCGTGGGGTTACCTGGGATTGACCTTCGAGCGACTGGGCGAGCTCGCCAAAGCCGAGGCCGCGTTCGAAAAGGCGGGACAGCCCAATTTAGCGCGCCGCATGCAACGCTTGCTGGCCGAGCAAGCGGCCGCCGCCGCGCAGGAGGCGGTCGAGCCCGAGCGAGTCGAGATCCGCTTGGCCGCCGCCGACGCCGTGCAGGAGCTCGATGGTCGTGAAGGCGGCTTCTCGCACGCCAGCGCCGAGCCCGACGCCGGCGACACCTCGCGTGCCGGCCGCTGGCGCGCGGTCGAGCCGGGTGATGCCTCGGTGCCGCCGCTGCCGAAGCAGCGCCGCGCGCCATCGTTGCTCGGCCGCCTCGGCCCGGCCGTGCCCGTCATCTCCGACGCTTCGGAGCTGCAGCGCGACTCGGTGCCACCCCCAGCGTCCTTGCGCGCGCCCGCCTCGCTGCGCGCCCCCGTCGCTACGACCGGCGGCCTGGCCCTCGAAGGTGGCTTGCCGTTCCCCGAGCCGCCCGCAAAGGTGCTGATTCACGGCAGCCGCGTCGGCACCTGCATCACCAGCGAAGGCTTCTCGGCGCGTTCGGACGTGATTTCCAGCATCAGCTGCCGCGGGCAAGCACCCCGGCCCGCACCGCTGATGCGGCGGCTGCGCGGTCGCGAGACGAGCGAACCGTTCGGCGCTGGCTCGAGCCTGTGGCACGCCTACGAAGGCGCCTCCAAGGCGGTCGTCATCGCCGGGCGCGGCCGCACGCTGTGGGCCATCGAGCTCGCCGACGAGTACGTTTACGTCCGCGAAGGCAGCCTGCTCGCCTTCGAGGGCAGCGTTCGCTACGAAAACGGCCGCCTCGCCGCCGGCGGTCGCGAACCGGTGGCGATGGTGCAGCTCTCGGGCAGGGGCTTCGCGGTGCTGGAGACGTACGGCGCCGTGTCGGCGCTCAGCGTCGGGCCGGAGTCGCAAGCCATCGTCCGCGTCGACGACGTCATCGGCTGGACGGGGCGCTTGCTCGGTCAGGCCGTCGACACCGACGCCTCACCCGGCCGCCTGCCAGGGGCCGTATCTTTCAGCGGCGAAGGCGCCTTGCTCTTGGATTTGACGCGATGAGCAGCGAAGAAATTCACGAAAATGCGGACGATACGGGCGAGCGTAAGCGGCGCCGGCGCTCGCTCCGACAAGACGCCCTGAACCTGCCGAACTTGCTCACGTTCGGGCGAGTGTTCGCGATCCCGATCGTGATCTTGCTGCTCGATCGCGGCACGCCGGAAGACTGCGTGCTGGCCGCGCTGGTCTACTCCGGCGCCGCGATCACCGACCTGCTCGACGGCTACCTGGCGCGCAAGATGAACGTCGTCAGCGTGCTCGGTAAGTTCCTCGACCCGCTCGCGGACAAGCTGCTCGTGATGGCGTCGCTCATTTACATGGTGCCGATGGGGCGCATCCCGGAGTGGGCCGTCACCGTGCTTTTGGCCCGCGAGATTTCCGTCACGGCCCTGCGCAGCATCGCCAGCAGCGAGGGCGTGGTGATCGCGGCCGGTGACGACGGCAAGAGCAAGACGGCCCTGCAGATGATCGGCATTTTGGCGCTGATCTTGGGCTACCCGTACCATCTCAGCTTGCTCGGGCTCGATCTGGGCATGGTCGACTTGGTCTACGTCGGCCGCGCGCTCATCTACGCTTCGCTGGTGTTCTCGATTTCGAGCGCGGTCTCGTACCTGCGACTGTTCGCCGCCGCCGTCGAAGCCAAAGAAGAGCGGCAGCGCAGCTGAGCTCACCTGGGCCGCACACGCGCCCGCTCGGGCCTCGCGAGGAGCTTCGCCTCAGAAGGAGAAGGGCGGCAGCGGGCCTGGCTACGGCCGAAATTGGGCCCCATCCCGCGGATTTGGTGTTACGACAGCGCCCGCCCCATGTCCCCCGCGCTCCGCTCCGTGCTCTTGGCTTCGTTGGTTTGCGGCTTCACCGCGCTCCTCGCTCCCGGCTGCTCGCAGCAGGGCGAGGGTGAGCGCTGCGACAAGGCCAAGACGCAAAACAGCGACTGCGATAGTGGCCTCGTGTGCGTGGCGAGAAATCAGCTCGTCGACCGCTCGACGGATCGCTGCTGCCCCGCGACGCCCGGTGACGAATCCGACGCTCGCTGCCGCCGCGGTAGCGTGACCGGCGCCGGTGGCAGCCCGGATTCGGGCGAGCCGCCAGCGCCTGATGGTGAAGGCGGCTCCAGCGCCGGCGCGGCGGGCGCCACGACGACCACGCCCGACGCCGGCGGCAACGGCGGCGCCGCTCAAGAGCCTCCGACCACCGGAGGCGCCGGCGCGGGCGGAGCGACCGCGGGCGCCCCGGCGACCGACGGCGGCGCGCCCTCGCCCGCCGGCGGCGCTGCAGGTGCGGGCGGCGTCTAATGGCGTCGCTCGGTGAGCTGACGACGCTTGCTCAGCAAGCGCTGCTGCTCTCCGTGGCGGTCGCCCTGCCGGTGGTGGGAGCTGCCGCGCTGATCGGGCTGCTCGTGTCGGTGCTGCAAGCCGCAACGCAAGTTCAAGACCACACCATCGGGCACCTGCCGCGGCTCGTGGTCGTCGTGGTCGTGCTCGCCGTGACGGGGCCGTGGATGGGCGCGCAGATCGCGGAGTTCGCGACGCGAGCCTTCGGGGGCTGAGCCACGTGCCGCTGTCGCCGAGCGATTTCGGATCGAGCGGGCGGACGCTCGGCGAGCGCCTGGAGCTAGCGGGCCGCGTCTTCAACGTCGATGGCCAGACGCTCGTCGTCGCCGACGCTTTCGCGCGCGTCAGCGTGGAGATGAGTCAAGCGGTTCCGGTCGAGCCGGGCGACTTGGTCGTGGTCTCCGGGGTGCGCTCCTCCAAGCAGCTCAGCGCTGGCGTGCTGCTCCATCGCTACCCCTGCCCCACGCCCGCCGCCGACGGGGAGTTCTACCGCGCCGTCTTCGCGGGAGAGGCGGAGCGCCTACGCGATGCGGCGCGCGCCGCGGCCGTGGTGCGCGCATTCTTCGCAGAGCGCAGCTTCGTCGAGGTGCAGACGCCGCTGCGCGTGCCCGCGCCGGGCGTCGATTTCCACGTCGACGCCATCGAAGCCAGCGGAAAGTACCTGATTACCTCGCCCGAGCTGGCCATGAAGCGCTTGCTGGTCGGCGGCATGCCGCGCATCTTTCAGCTCGCGAAGGTGGCGCGCGCGGACGAGCAGGGCCCGCTGCACTCACCCGAGTTCACGCTGCTCGAGTGGTACCGCGCCTTCGACGATCTCGAGAGCGTGCTCCGCGACACCGAAGAGCTGGTGCGCGCCGTCGTGCGCGAGCTGGCCGGTGAAGACGAGGTGTTCGTGCTCGGCCAGCGCAAGGTGAGCGTGCAGGCCCCCTTCGAGCGGCTCACGCTACGCCAAGCTTTTCAGCGCTACGCGGGCATCGACGACGCGGCACGGCTCGCAGAGCGCGACGAAGACCGCTACTTCGAGCTGCTGGTCGAGCGTGTGGAGCCTGCGCTCGCCGCCCATCCCCGGCCCGTATTTCTCACGCATTACCCGATTTCACAGGCCGCGCTCTCGCGCCCGCACGCCGACGATCCGAGCGTGGCGGAGCGGGCAGAGCTGTATTTCGGCGGGGTCGAGCTGTGTAACGCCTACGGCGAGCTCACGGATCCGGTCGAGCAGCGACGCCGCATGGTCGAAGAGAGCGCGCGCCGTCGCGCCCTCGGCCGCCGCGTCTACCCGCTCGACGAGCCCTTCCTGGCGTCCTTGACGGAAGGGATGCCCCCCTCGGCGGGCAACGCGCTCGGCTTCGAGCGGCTGGTGATGGTGGCGACCAACCGCTCGACGATCGCCTGAGCGCGTGGCACTCACTGATGCCCGATCACGGGCGGCTCACTGCCAGCGGCGGTCGTGAAGAATAACCGCATGTCGTCCCGAGCGGCCTTCACGTCGAAGACCACGAAGTGCCCGTCTTTACCGCTGGCAGGCCCGTATTGGCGGAAACCGAGGGTGATCCCCGAGCCGGGCGCTTGGTAGCCGAGGTCCTCGAGCGGCGCGGGCAGCGCTTCCGCGGTGTAGCCGTCACCGGCGCTCGAGTGCAGCGGCACCTGCGTGAGCCCCGCCGCCAGCGCGAATGTTGCCAGGGTGTCAGGCGGGCTGTAGCTGTCTTCCACGCCGAACGTTTGCAGCACGTGCTTGCCCCTATGGCCAGCGAACGGCGCGCCGATCACGGCGGCGAAGCTCAGCGGATCGGCGGGATCGATCCACTGCTGGAGCAGCGACAGCACCGGATGATACAGCGTCACGCCGGGGCCGAGCTCGGCGTCGATCATCAGTGGGTCTTGCAGCGCCACCGGCAGCGCGGCCGCGATGTTCTCCGGGCGCGTCTTGGTGCGGAGCGCGTCGCGCAGGCTGGCGCCGCTCCCGGATAGCACCGCCGCCTTGTAGTCGTCGCCGAACGGGAGCATCAGGCTGCCCTGAGTCGAGCCCTGGGAATGGCCGAAGAAGAACAGCTTCGAGCCGTCGAGCTGGATCGCTTCGCCGCCGGTCGTGCCGGCGTCGACCACGAGGTTCTTCGCGAAGCGCGCGACGCTGAGCTGGTCGGCGGCGCCTTGCAACGGATTGCCGCGCGTCGCGGCCGGGTTGAGAAAGTTGAAGAAGAGGTGATTCGGCGACTCGCGCGAGGCGCCGCGGCGCGGACCGTGCTCGACCTGATCGAAGCCGATGACCGCGAACGCCGGCTCGGACTCGGCCAGCACGCCCGCGACTTCGGGGCGCACGTGGCTGCGGAAGTGACCGCCCGTGCCGTGCGCGAACACCACCGTCGGCCAGCCCGTGGTCGGCGCCGGACCCTTCGGTACCGTGATCGACAAGCACACCTGCTCGCGGCGCGTCGAGCCGAGCTCGATTTCGCCGCCGTCGGCGGGCGTCAGGTACGGCGCGTCGCCCCGCTGGTACACCGGGAGCTCGAGCAAGGCCTGGTACTCGTCGTAGCCATGTTCGTCGCTATCGCAGCCGCGTCCTTGCTCCGCATCGCCCTCGGGGCACGGTGAGTCGACGCCTGGCCCGCATTTCACCCAAGCGCTCGCGGTCGGCGCGGGGGACTTGCTGACCGCCTCCGCCAGGTCGGCCATCGGCTCGCGAACTTGGCTAACGGTGAAGACGCTGGCGGTGAGCACGTTACTGGCGGGCAGGCTCTTGGCCGCCAGGTACGCCCGCAGCGGGGCGAGCGCCGCGTGAGCCGCCTTGAGCTTGGCGTCGGATGGGGCCGCGCTCTTCATGACGGCCTTCATGTTCTCGGAAGGGACGACCGGCTTGCCGTCGCCGCGGCCGAGCAGCGTGACCGTCTTGCTTCCCGTCTTCTTGCCGTCGTCGTCGAACACGTCGACCTCGGTGTCGCCGCTCACGAACACCGCGTAGGTGTGTCCGGGCTCGAGCGGGCTGCCGAAAGGCGGGGAAACGGCCAGGAAATTGTCGCAAATGTAGTGGGTGCGCGCGTCGGTATAGAAGCGACGCCAGCCAACGCTCCGTCCCTTGGCCGGGTCCGTGACGTCGATGAACTGCAGCGCGTCGCGCTGAAATGTCGCGAAGTCGAACGGCCCCGAGAACCGGAACACGATGGTGGGGTAAGCGCCCCAGCCGGTGTCGTTCTCGCTGATGGCGTCGACGTACAGCTGCACCGGGTCGACTCCGAGCAGCGCGCTCCCCGGAGTCGGGAACTTGCTCAGGTCGAGCTGGTTGCCGCTGCGCCGCACGTCGGTCGGGAACGGCAAGCGGAAGAAGTCGCCCTCCTCGGCGCCAGCCGCGCCGGGCACCTCGAAGTACGCTTTGACCTCGCCCTCGGCGGGTGGATCGCACGTTACGCCCTGCCAGGGCTGCCCGAAGGGCGGCACACCCGGCGGGGGCACCGCACATTTCTCGGCCAAACAAGCCAGCCCACCGAAGCACTCGACGCTCGACGCGCACGCCGCGCCGATGTCGCCTGAGCCCTCGGCGGTGCACGTCAGGCTCAAGCCCTGGATCGCGCAGCGCTGCCCGGCGGCGCAGTCGACGTCGGACAAGCACTCCTCGCCGCGCTGACCTCCACCCGCGGCGACACACGCTCGCGCCACGCACTGTCCGTCGGCACATTCGGCGCTGAGCACGCATGCTTCGCCGGTGGCTCTGTCGCCTGCCGGCTCGCACACGTCCGTCGCCCCGCACGTGAGCCCCGCGCGGCACGGCTCGGCATCGGAGCACGCTTCGCCTACTCCCGGGCCGCCAGGGATGGGGCCGCTACCGTTGCCGCCCTGGCTGCTCGCGCCCGCGCCGTCGCCGCCGCGGCTGCTCGTCGCGCCGCTGCCATCGCCGCCGGCTGGGTAGGGCGGATCGCCGCGCACGACGCCGCCATCGGAGCAGCCAGAGGCAACGAGCGAGCAGCAAAAGACGCCACCGATGACAGCCCAGACGAAGGTACGACCCATGACAAAGCACCTCGCGAAGCGGAAAGCCCAGCGTCGCCAGAGACGCCATCGCTCAGGCTAACATGGCCCGCTTCGCACGAGGCCCGGCGAGTCGCGCCCGTCGCTGCTGGGGCTCCTGGAGCGCCGCGGTGCGCCACGCGCGCGGCAGCTTTTCAGTCGTAGTGGAGGATCGACACGCAGGGGGTGGGCAAGAGTCGGTCACGACCACCGAGCGACGCCAGCTCGATGACGAACGCATACGCCAGCACGAACGCGCCTTGACGGTGCACGAGCTCCCCCGCGGCGGCGGCGGTGCCCCCGGTCGCGAGCAGATCATCCACCACCAGCACGCTCGCGCCTTCACGCAGCGAGTCACGGTGCATCTCCAGCTCGTTCTCGCCGTATTCGAGCGAGTAGCTCACCTTGTCGGTGCGAAACGGCAGCTTGCCAGGGCGACGGACGGGCACGAAGCTGGCGTTGAGGCGGGCCGCGAGCGCGCCGCCGAAGATGAAGCCGCGCGACTCGACGCCGACGACCGCGTCCACCTTCTCGCCGACGAAATGATGCGCGATCGCGTCGAGCACGATGTGGAACCCCTTCGGATCCGCGAGCAGCGGGGTGATGTCGCGGAACAGCACTCCCGGCTGCGGGAAATCAGGCAGCTCACGGATCAGGCCCTTCACGTAGCCGAGCGCGTCGAAGGTGGTCGGCTGGCGCGCGGGCTGGACGCGGTCGCTCTTCAAAGCGACCGGCTTCTTCGGATCGACCCCGCGCGGCGTCGGCTGAAGCCGCCCCGGAACTGTCTTTCCGGCCTTCGCAAAACTGCCTTTTCGAGCCGCCATGCTCCCCTACTACCACTACCGTCCTACCACCACTACCCACCTGCTCCGCGGGCTCAGCCGCACTCGATCACCACGCGCTCGGCGTGATCCATACCGCTCGTCGCCCACAGGTCGAGGACCAACGGCGTCAGGCCGATCTCGCCCGCGTCGTAGGCCTCGGTGTCCGAGCCCGCCACCGGCCGGTGCTCGACCCCAGGACCACCCAGCCAGAGGTACTCTCGGCCGCGCGGATCACGGCGAAACTCGACCTCGTCGGTGTAGAAGCGGCCGCCCAAACGCGTAGCTCGCTTCAGCCAGGCCTTGCCGGGCGGGATGTTCACGTTGATGAGCAGCGGGCCCGTCGGCAAACACCGGAACAGCGCCAGCGCGATGTTGGCGGCCTCGGCCGCCGCCAGCGTCCGATCCACGTCGAGCCCGGCCGACAGCGCCAGCGCGGGAACCCCGCGCAAAGCCCCCTCGCGGGCCGCCGCCACCGTACCGCTGTAGAAGACGTCGTCGCCCAGGTTGGCGCCGTGATTCAGGCCTGACAGCACCAAATCGGGACGCCGCGGCAAGATGCGCTCACCAGCGAAGAAGGCCGTGTAGACGCAATCCGCCGGCGTACCGTCGATGGAAAAGATGCCGTCGCCGTGGGAGGTCAAGCGCAGCGGGCGATGCAAGCTCAGGGAGTGGCTCGACGCGCTCTGCTCGGAGTCGGGCGCGCAGACGATCACGTCGGCGTGCGGCAGTAGGGCGGCGCGCAGCGCGTTCAGGCCCTGCGCGCGAAAGCCATCGTCGTTCGAGAGGAGAAAGAGCGGTCGACGGCTCATCACGAGCTGTCTACCACCGATCGCTCAGGAACCGGCAAGCACGGTGTCGAGCTCGCCCGATTCGTTCAGGCTCGTCACGATGTCGCAACCGCCGACGAGCTTCCCGCCCACGTACAGCTGCGGGAACGTCGGCCAGTTGGAGAACTCCTTCAGGCCTTGGCGCAGCTCTGCGTCGGCGAGGATGTTCACGTCTTTGAACTCCGCGCCCTTCTGCTTGAGGATCTGCACCACCTGCGCTGAGAAGCCGCATTGCGGAAAGTGCTTGGAACCCTTCATGAACAGCACGACCCGGCTCTGACCGATCGTCCCCTCGATGCGCTGCCTCAATACTTCGTCCATCTTTGGCCTAGCCTCCAGAAACCCTCGCCCAACTATCGGGCGTGTACGTGCGTAATGCCAGCGCGTGGATGGGCCCCCGGATCGCCTCGCCGAGCGCGCGATAGACGAGCTGGTGCTGCTCGATCAGCGTCTTCCCCTCGAAGGCCTGCGACACGATCCGCGCCTGATAATGATCCTCGGTACCCGTCAGGTCGACGAGCTCGATGTCGGCGTCGGGCAGGGCCGCAAGCAACAATCTTCGAACGCTTTCGGGAGCCATATCCAAGCCTTGCGCGAGGCTATCTGACTCAAGCGCCGCAGCTTGTCAATGCGCCAGCCGATTCCCCGGCCGATAACCCCCGCCGATGTTCCCCCCTCACCCGCCTGCCTTCAACCGGCGCGGTGGCGCGCTCAGTCTTTGGGCGGAAGCGGGCCAGGCAGCCGTAGCTCGCGCAGCGACTCCTTGAACCGCACCTGCGCCTCGCCCAGGTTGAGGCGCAGCTCCACCAGCTTCTTGGTGATTTGATCGAGGCGGGTCGTCACCTCGCCGAGGCGTCGCGTCAGCTTCAGTCGCAGGTCGGCGGCTTGGTTGTTCTTTTCGATCGCTTCCAAGCTGAGCCGCGTCTCACGTGACGACTTTTCGAGCTCGGCCTGCTCGGTCTCGAGCGCGTGCTCTTGCTCCGTGGCCTTCTTGAGCACCTCACGTAGCTTCCACGCCTCACTCAGCTTCTGCACGACGCCTCGATCAGCCCGCGGATCCCCCCAGTAGCCTTTCACGGCGTCGTCCGCGAGCGGGTGGAGCCAGTCGAGGTGCTGCTGCACCGCTTGGCGCTCATCGACCACCAGCTCTGCGCGGCCCTGCGGCTTGAGCGGGATGGGAACCAGCGCCGACGCGGTCGCCAGATCGTCTTCCGTCCCGACCGGCGGCTTGAACAGCCTCGCGCCCGATAGCCGCGGGTGCCTCACGATCAACTTGCTGGTCTCCTGACTCCCGCTCACGACCTTGTACGTGGTCTTGGTCACGCTATCGCGCTCGACGTACAGGGCGCCCGCTTCGATGCGAAACAGGCGCGCGCCCTGCTCGGTGACGCTGCGCTCGCTCGACACGGCGATGCTCCGATCCAGCGCGAAGGGAACGGTGGCTTTGCCCTGGGGCGGCAGCGCGTCGAGCATGCCCTGGCCGAGGAACTGGCCCTCCCCGAAGACGGCGATCGGACCACGCTCCAGCAAACCGGCGGTCGCGTTCTCGAAGCGCACGACGCGGAAGGGGTGCGCGCTCGAGTCCGCCACGCCGCCATCGGGCGAGAACAAGAACACGCTCTCACCCGGCACCTTACGGCTGACGAGCAGCACCATCGTGGCGCTCTCGTCGGGGACAGTCACCTCCCCTGGGATCTTGTAGCGCGTGCTGCCTCCGCCAACGGAGACTGCCGCCAGCGCCGACATGCGTCGCGGCGCGGACAAGCCTTGCTTGGTCAGCTCGGCCATGGCGGCGCGTCGAGCGGCTTGTGACTCGAGCTGCGGCGGCGCCGGAGGCGCGGCCGGCGCGACGCCGCCGATGGCGCGCCCGGGCGCCGCGGGAGCGCCGCCAGCGGACCCCTTCTTTTGCTTGGTTCGAACGCTCGCGCCCTGCTCTTCCTCGAGAGCTTCGCGGTCGGCCAGCGCGTCATCGCTGTAGTTGTAGTAGCCGTCAGCCGGCGCGGCGACGGGGGCCGGTGGCTCTTCTGGCGCGTAGCGCTCGACGGGGCCTCCCGGCTGCTGCCCGAGCGTGGTCATGCCCTCCGGCACCTGGGCGATGATCTCACCCGTATCGGTGATCACCGGGCGAACGGGCGTGATCGGATCCCCGAGGGTGGACTCGAACGCGATCGGTGCGCCGGCGACGAGCGTGAGCTCGACGTTCTTCCAGTCTTCCCCGGACAGGTTTTGCACGATGCCCCAGACCTGTAGGTCCGCGCCGTCTTTGCCGACGACCACGCGATAAGACGGCCGCCACAGCGGCGTCGCGGCCACGTAACCGACGGCGAGGTCGTGCTCTTTGCCGTCGAGGCTCAAGATCACTCTTCGCAGGCGCTCATCGGCGGAAGGACGCGGGCGCGGTGGCTCGCCCGGACGGTTCCACGCCTCGAGCAATCGCTCGAAGCTCGGGTCTTGCGCGACGGGATCGTCTTTGTCGACCTCGAGCGGGAACGAAGCTGCTTTCAGCGAGCTGCCGCCGCGCTCGACGATCGCGAGCGTCGCCAAGAAGTCGCCGACCATACGCTGGCGCATCTTGAACGACACTTGCTCACCCGAGGTTTCCCCGCCGCGCTCGAAGTAGCCTACGCCGTTGCGATAGACCACGACGCGTCGCAGAGGCAGCTCGGGGCTCGCGACATCAGGACCGCGGGCGCAGCCGAAGAGCACGACGGTGGCAGCCCAAGCGAAGCGCAGGCGGACGAGATCCCTCATGGTTTCCCCTCTATACTCTAATGACTACGGCTCCGGGAGCGCCTAAGCTCGGACTTCGTGACTGAAGCCTCGCCGCCGAAGCCGCCCGCGCCGCCCCGCCGCCCGCCGCCCGTGCCGCCGCGGTCGATGAGCGAGGGCCAGAAGGAGGCGCTGGCGATTCAGGCCCTCGGCCTCTTGAACGAGCAAGTTCAGGCGCGGATCGTTCATTACAAAAGCGAGCTCCAAACCAGCCCCGAGCTCGACGCCATCACGGCCCAAGTCGTTTTGCAGCTCAAGGCCATGCAAGCAGCGGCGGCGGGCGAAGCCAGCAGCCCCAAGACACCCGAAGAGCTCGAGGAGCAGCAGACCCGCGCCCTCGCCGGGCTACTCGCCCGCTTTTTCTCGGCGCAGACCCAGTTTGCGACGCGCATTTTGAAGCCCATCGGCAAGCGCATCGCCAAGCTGTTCTTCGAGAGCGAGCTGCACGAAAAGACCAAGGGCGACAAAGACAAGACCATCGTCCACGCCGAGCAGGGCGTGTACTACGTGCTCTCGCGCTACAAGAATCGCCTGCGCGCGGAGCTCGAAGGCCTCGAGTTCAGCAGCCCCGAAGTGAGGAGCGCGACCCTCGAGCTCCTCGCAAAAACAGAGCGTGACCTGCAGGTGGCTTTTCTATCGCGCCGCTCGCCCGAGCTGAGCCGCGTGATGACGATCTACACGTCGGTGCTGGGTGACTTCTTGCAGAAGCACCTGCCGCCGCGGCTGGAGCAGATGGCCAAGGTGACGATTCGAGTGAGTAAGTCCGCGCGTCACCCGGGCAGCATCGCCTATAAAGTGCAAGCGCAGACGTTCCCCGATTTCAGGGCCGAGTGGGAGCGGCTCTTCATTCAGCAAATGGTCTTCTTCTGCGGTGACGAGCTGCTCGAAAAGCTCACCCAAACCCGCGAAGAGCTGCAAGAAGAGACGGTCAAGTTCTTCACGGACCCGCACGTTTTCAGCGAAACGTGCGAAGTCATTTGCCAGCAGCTCTACGACTTCCTGTGCCTCGAGGGTTTCCTGGATCTGCCCGTCGATTGGCGGGTCTCCCTCACCACCGCGGGCTAGGGCGTGCCCTAAATTGGGATTGCTCGCGCGTGCCCGTAAACGTGCCCGTGCCCGTGCCCGACGGTCCGTGAGGGGTCGTTGGGCCCGTTTGTTGGTAGGCCCAGGTTTGTGGCGCGGGCCAGGCGCGCGCACGCCGCGCCCAGCTGGGCGCGCAGCTAAGCGAGCCGCTCCGTTGTCGCGGGCCTTCTTTCCATTGAGGCGGAGATG
>JAEYWK010000248.1 GCA_023431345.1 Pseudomonadota bacterium | reverse complement strand
ACCCTGGTGACGGTCGACGGCCGCACCCACCGGTTCGACCTGACGACCCGCCCGACGCTGTACCGGTCCGAGGAGCCGATCGTCGACGACTGGGCGGAACGGGAACCGGAGGACCGGTCCGACCTGGACACGACCGGCGACCCTGGGGAGACGATGCCGTTCGCGAACGTGGCGGTCACGTACAACTCCCAGGGGTTCGGCCGGGTCGAAGCTGCCGTGCTGAACGCCGGCGACTACGCGTGGCATGTGGGCCGGTTCTTCGACTACGACGAGGACTCCGCCGGCGACGACGAGGTGCAGGTGTTCGAGCCGGCCGACATCGACACGGGCCGCGGCCCAGGCGGCGCCACCCTCGCCGACTGCTACGTGGCGAAACGGGAACTCCTCGAAACGTGGATGCAGAACGTCGGCTACGACGCGATCGACGCCGGCATCCGGGAACGGTACGGCGTCGACACCGGCGACGCGGAGTTCGACCCGGAGCCGGTGTTCTACGCGGTCGCGACCCGGCCCGGCCCGCTGTCGGACGAGGAAATCTGCACCCTCATCCATGACCGGACCGTCCGGTACCGCAACGAGGCCGACCCTGGCACGTACGGCGCCGAATACCCGTGGGCCGGGTGGCTGCAGGAAGCGGTCCGCCGGCACGGGCATCCGTTCGAGTCGGTGAACCCCGCCTGACAGGTCCGTGGCCGGCCGCCCGCCGCATAGGACTGGTATGAGCACCCTTGTGGCCCCGCCCGACATTGACGCCGAGTTCGCCGACTTCCACGCCCAGCATCCGGAGGTGTTCGACCATCTGGAACGGCTCGCGTCGAACTGGCTCGCGCAGCATGACGCGGTCGGGATGAAGATGCTGTGGGAGGTGCTGCGTTGGCAGATCGGCACGAGCCGCGGCCGCCGGCCGGCTGAGGTCCGGTTCAACAACAACTTCACGTCCCGGTACGCGCGGCTGCTGCTCGCCCGTCACCCGGAGTGGGAGGGCCGCATCCAGATTCGGGCACTGCGCACCTGACCGCCCGCTTCCCCGGTGTGACCAGGGCGACCGATGTGGCGCGGGAGCAGGCGCGCCGACCGAACGGCAAGTTCGGTGAGCAGCCACACTCTGACCCTGGCGAGTTCGACCTCACCCCTGCACTAATGAGAAAATCAGGCACGTTTGTGTTACTACCGTTGGAGGGTCACATCGCCGGCGCCGGGTTCCCCGCAGTCACGTACACCGACCGGCCGTGGCGGCACAGCGGAACCTACAGGTCGCCGAACCTGCCCGGCATCGCCGACCTCGACATCACCCTGCCGCCCGAGCTCGACCAGGCGGTCGCCGACGCGACCGAACGGATGCGGACCTTCGACAGCGACAGCAGCGACCTGACCGGGCCGTGGGCCGCAGCCCTGCTGCACGCCGAAGCGGTCACGTCATCCGAGATCGAACACCTGAACGCCCCACTCCGCGACATCGCGCTCGCCACGCTCGGTGACACGTCCAGCGCGAACGCCACCCAGGTCGCCCGGAACACCGACGCGATGCGGGCTGCGATCGAGCTCGCCGACCAGATGGACGTCGACGCGATCGCCGCGATGCACCACCGTCTGATGCGCGGCGTCGACCCGCACGCCGGCGAGCTCCGCAACCAGCTGGTGTGGATCGGCGGGTACAGCCCGGTCAACGCCCGCCATGTCGGACCCGAACATGACCGGGTGCCGCGCCACCTGGACGACCTGGTCCGGTTCGTCCGCCGCGACAACATTCCGCCTCTCGTCCAGGCGGCGGTCGCGCACGCCCAGTTCGAAACGATCCACCCGTTCACCGACGGGAATGGCCGCACCGGCCGGGCGCTCGTCACCTCCATCCTCCGCGGCCGCGGCGTCACCCGGAATCTGTCCGTGCCGCTGTCCGCCGGCCTGCTCGTCGACACCGGCAGCTACTTCGACGCGCTGCAGGTGTACCGGGAAGGGAACCCGGGCCCGATCGTCGACCGGTTCGCCGCCGCCGTCGAGGATTCGCTGGCGAACGCCGCCATCCTGCGGCGCGACATCCGCACAGCCCGCGACGAGATGCTGGCCGTCGCGGAACGTCGCACCGCCGGGCTGGCCGCGACCGTCGACTTCTGCCTCACCGAGCCGGCGTTCAACGCTGACCTGGTCGCCGCCCGCACCGGCCTGCCGACCGCGACCGTGTACCGGCACATCGCCCGCCTCGAGGCGGCCGGCATGGTGCGGCGGGAACGGAAACTGCACGGCGAACAGGTGTGGACCGTCTCGCCGGTCCGCGAAGCGCTCGACGCGTTCGCGGCCCGCGCCGGCGGCCGCACCTGGCGGTAGCCCGACCCCGCCCGCTGAACAGGCATGAACCCAGCTGCTGACGCCGCCCGTGAAGCTGCCCGCCGACCCGACGGCCAGTTCGGTGAACAGCGCCGCACCGACCCGGGCGACCTGACCCTCACCGAGCCGGCATCGTTCCCCCAGTCCCGGCTTCGCCCGGACGCCGACACGTGGCAGTGGCCGCCGAACGTGGACCGGTCCCGTGCGATC
>JAEYWK010000244.1 GCA_023431345.1 Pseudomonadota bacterium | reverse complement strand
CGGCGCCCCCCGATCATCAGCTCGCCGGCGAAGCCGGCGGCGTCCCCGATCACCAGCTCGCTTCGCGGGCGAAGCCCCGCGGCGAGCGCCGGGAGGAGGCGGGGGCGGGCGGGTGGGCATGTCCGTCCCCAAACCGCACGGGTGCACCGGGCGACGTGCGGAACCCTTGCGCCAGTGGGGCTGCGTTTCGGCGACCCCCAAATGCGACGAAGCCTCCCGACGTTTCCGCCGAGAGGCTTCTGTCACTCACCCGTGAGGGTTAGTCAATCGTCGCCAACCGCGACCAGGTCGGCCGGCTGCACCCGCGTGAACGTCGGCGGAGCGAAGGTCGGCGACTTTTCGTCGATGACCACGTTCAGCTTCTTGTACGCCGGGAGGCCGGTGCCGGCCGGGATCAGCCGGCCCATGACGTTCTCCTTGATGCCGCGGGGGTTGCCCACCCGCGTCGTGCTCGGCCTGCGGCCTGCGCGCGCCGACCCCTCCCAAATGTGTGCTCGGCCGCCGCCGGCCTGCGCGCACGTGGGAGGGGTAGCTGCCGCCCGCTGCCGTTCAGGGTGACAGTCTAGCCGGGTACCCTCCGCCATCGGCGACGCTGTTCGCTCCGCCGCGCGAAGGCGCCCCTCCTATCTGGCTAGTGCCAGAACAAGATTGGCTTCGCCGTGGCAATGCTCGCGTTGGCGACCCGAGTCGCGGCGGCGAGGGTCTCTTTGAGCCGCGCGAGCGCCGCTTCGACCAGCTCACGCCCCTCAGGCCGTTCTGGCGGCCACCACGTCTCCTCAAGGTGCTCGACAGAGAGCCCTAACTCTTGGGTCTCGTGCAGCCATGAGGCGGCCTCCAGCGGGGTGATGATGAGCTTCTCGTCCACCCATGCGTCGACCGCACCGCCGATCTTGAAGAACACGGGGAGGTTCTCAGCGTCCAGGCGGACGACCTCGCGAGAATGGACCTCGCGGAGGATCTCGGAGAGCTCCGGGAGGTCCATGAGGCTCTGCTTCTTACGCCAAAGTCCAGAGGCGAGCAGCGCACCGAACCTGTGGATGGCATCGACATAGAAATCATCGATGACGCGGCCTCCTGGGTGGCCGCAACCGACGAATCGGCGAGTCCCCGCGATCCGCTCTTTCTCACACGCACATTCGACTTGCGCCCAAACTCCCATGGCTACACTCCCCGCTCGGCCATCAGCATAGCGGATGGCTTCTCACATCGCCAACCTGCGTGGCCACATCGGTGAACGTGACAGCAAAGCTCGTTGGAGGCGCCTCCAGCGCTCAGCCGGTTCGGGATTCCGGTCCGCCTTCGGCTTGGCTACCCAAAACCGCGGCACGCGCCTGCCCGCCGAATGCTCGGCGACCTGCTGCCGCCGCCGTCGTCCGGGCCGCGCTCTAGATATCCCGCGACTTCGCGTCATCGAAAGCTGGACGGAGCGCCACACCCTCACTCCACCACTTCTGGTCGAAGGCGGCGAGCATGCTGCGCATCAGTTGCTCATTCACCTCAGGCCACGGAGCGTAGGTCGGCGACTTCTCGTCGATCACCACGTTCAGCCGCTTGTACGCCGGCAGACCGGTGCCGGCCGGGATGAGCCGGCCCATGGGGTTGCCCCCCCCGTCCGTGCTCGGCCGTTGGCCTGCGCGCGGCCGACCCCTCCCAAACCTGTGCTCGGCCGTCACCGGCCTGCGCGCACGTGGGAGGGGTAGCGGCTGCCTTGGCGCGTGAAATAGCGGACCGGTCCCCCCACGCGGTGCGCTCGCTTCTCTTTCCCCTAAGCGACCCCGAGCGTTTCCGCGAAGGCGCTTCTTGGAAGGCCTCCACCGCCGCGGCAGCGGTCATTCAGGACCGCAAGCCCTCGGTCCACGCGGGCCGAACCACGCGGGCGTCGCGCCAGGCGCGAAGCGGGCCACGACGGGTCCGAAGCTCACGTAAAGCGCGCCGCTCGCGTCGCGCTGGACGGCGTCGGAGAAGTGAACCGGTATCAAGTTGCCTTGCCAGCGCGCGGCAGTGGCGAGCCCGGAGCTCCTAATGCTGTGCGTGGCCGAGCAGGTGAGAAGCAGCGCCTCGCGGTCGCCCCTCGACGCCGCGATCGCTACGGGGCAGCCGCCTAGCTCCGCGAGAGGAACCAGCGTCCACCCGGTCGGCGAGGGGTCGACGCGGTAGACGCGCGTCGCGCGCGCGCAGCCTTCGCCATGACACAGCCCTGCGACCGCCACGACCCCGAAGTCCAGCCGCTCGATCCAGCGTACCGCCTCCGGTAGTTGCAGATCCAGCCGCACGGTCTGCAGCGACTCCTTGTCCACGGAGTACAGCCCCTCGCCAAACTCTCCTACGTTGAGGGCGACCAGCCACGCCTTGTCGCCCTCGACCACTCGCCGCTCCGCTCCAGATACGGCAGGCTGCGCGAGCTCCGGCGGAAGCGTAGCGACGGGCAGCGTGTCCCAACGGGGCGCGCGGCGCGGCATCGCGGCACGCGGGGCTACGCTGCCCGTCTCGTCTTTTTGCAGTGACCAATATCCCGGATGGCGCCCCGCGCAGCTGATGACGAGCGACGCCGCCACCTCATCCCCCACGCGAGTCCACCCCGCCCAGGGTGAATCTTCTGGTGCCTCGCGTTGCCGCGAAGCACCCACGCTCGACGCTGATGGCGGCGCGTTGCTCGCACAAGCACTGATGAGCGGCAAGAGCATCCAACCTCGTAGCTTCGTCACTTTCATGGGTCACTTTCTCGGCGGAGTCTGAGTGCAGGGCGCCAGCATCAGTACACGTGCCCGAGCCACACCGTCGCGTTCGTCGCGGGATTGTACCGGAACGCGTAACCCTCGTAGTCGACCAGGTAGTACATCCGTCCCGTGCTCTCGCTATTGGAGATGTCACCCCCGCTGAAGTCCGGAACGACTCCGTCGGGATGAGAATGGTAATAGCCGGTGATTCTCTCGCCGGCCGCGTAAGAGATGCTGGCCTGACACAGGGTTTGGTTGAATTGCGTCACGGGAGCCCCCGCTCGGTACTGCCCATTCGTCTTACGGACTATGAGGCCGCAATACTCGTATAAGTTCCCACTGCCGATCATTTGGTCGAACGCGTCCCGCATCGCCAGCAGCGCCGTGTCGTCCTGCGTCGCGGCGTCGTATAGCGCCTCGGTCGCCGTTGCCGTCTCCTCGAGCTCATGACCAGAACAACCAGCGAGCAAGCCGGCCGCAGCCCCGAGCACCGCCCATTGACGTGTTTTCATACTAGCCTCCAGAACTGTCCCGCTCCGTGCGGACTCGCACAAACTTGAAGCAACTTGCGTACCGGCCGTGAGCGGACAGCGTCAGCGTGGGCGGCGGCACGCGTTTCTAACCTTGCGCTCCAGATCACCTGAACCATCGAGTCGTCGACCACCTCGATCGTCCAGGTCACCTGCCCTCTCAAGTCCCCCGACGACTTTCCGCGCCAGCTCACCTGGAACAAAACCTCTCCGCACCACCTGTGGGTCCAGGTCACCTGGGCACTTGGTTCCCTCGTCCCTTGGCTTGTTCCAGGTCACCTGCCTGAGAAGGTCCCCCGACGGGGTCGGGATCGCGCTCGGAGCTGAGGTCCGCAACGCGATCTTAGCGGCGGTGTGAATTTGTAGAGGGGTCCCTCCGTCGGAGGAGTTGCAAGACAACCAACGCCGGAGAAGCCCCATGAACAGCGT
>JAEYWK010000090.1 GCA_023431345.1 Pseudomonadota bacterium | reverse complement strand
GGCAAGGGGTCGACGCACCGCTCGGCCTAACCGATCGATCTCACTCAGAAACTTCTGCAGGATCGACAGACGGGCACGGGCACGGGCACGTTTACGCCGAGACCAGCAATTTAGGGACACTCCCTAGGCCTTCGAGCGAGGACGGCGCCGCGCGGAGGCGGAGCTCGGCGACGCGGGCGGGGTCGAGGCGGCAGCATTCACGACGCTCGCGGGCGCTCCGCTTGCGAGCAGGCCTTCGGCTTTGCGCAGCAACGCCTGAGCGTTGATCTTGCCCTTGTACACGTACAGGCTGGCGGCCTCGACGTCGTCGAGCAGGGCCTCGCTCACCCTCAGGCGTGAGCTCACGACGAACAGCGTCCGCGCGCCGAGCCCGCGTTCGGCCGCTTCGATTCGCCGAAACACCGCGTCACGACTCCAAAACCCGAGCACCTCCACCAAAACTCGCGCGCTCTCGCCGGGCGCGTCCACCCGGCGCAGCTCGAGATCGGGCACGAGCACCCCTCCCCCCTGCTCGGTCAGGTCGATGAGCTCGTCCGAAAGCCGGCATTGCCAGCCCTTCGCGGTGCTCGCCCCGAGCGCTTCGAGGAGCTCCACCACCTCGGTGCGTACGCCTGCCGTCGAGTCGAGGCTAGCGGCTTGGCTGTACGTTTGCTCGAACGTGAGCTTCTCCCGCCGCTTGCCCCAGCGCAGCTCCGCCTTGAGACGCAGCTGCCCGCACGACAGCAGCGCCGGGAGCGATAGCGAAAGCTCGAGCCCGTACTTGGTGGTGGCCCCGAACAGGCTCATCGGGCCATCGATTTCGAGCCGATACCCCTGGCCCTCGATCGGCTCCACCCGGTAGAGCAGCTGTCGGAACTTGAGCTTACGAAATAGCTCACGGTAAGCGTCGGGCCGCGCCGCGCGGACCTCGGCTTCGATGCGCACGGCTCGGAGCAAGATCGACTGCACCTGCAGCAGCTCGTACTCGGCGACGAGCCAATCGGCGGTCGGCGCGGGGCACGCCTCGAGCCGCTCCGCGCTGCGCAAATCGGCGTAGAGCGAGGCTTCGAGCTCCTCGGGAGCGTGACCGAGCCCAGCTGCGACCTCCGCCAAGATCTCCGCGCGCTCGAGGTGCTGACCCGGCGCGAGCGAGGCGCGCTTCGCCGCGGCTCGCAAGAACAACGCCCGGCGCACCGTCTCTGGATCGACGCTCGCCGGCGACGCGAACTCCGCGCGAGCCTCGACCAAGTGGGTCAGCCCCAGCAGCAGCTTGCGCTCTTTCGGAGCGACCGGCACCGCGGCCCAGCTCGCCTCGACCTCCTCGCGTTCGCGACCGAGCGCGGCGCGCGTGACGGCGAGCAAGGCTTCACTCACCTCGATGGCGCGCGCGCGCTCAGCCGCGGACAGGGCCGACAGCGTGAGCTTGCCCTCGCGCTTGCGCGTCCGTGTCAGCTCCGGCGGCAGCATCAGCCGGCTCCCGCATAGGCCGAGTGCTCTCGGCGGCGCTCGGACGTCCCGCTCTCGTTGGTGCGCGAGGAGACGAGCTCGTACAGAATGGCGCGTTTATCGCCCTGGCGGCGCAGCACGCGGCCCAGGCGCTGCACGTGCTCGCGCACCGAGCCGCTGCCCGAGAGCACGATGGCGACGCTCGCGTCGGGCACGTCGACGCCTTCGTTCAGGACCTTCGAGGTCGCGACCGCGGTGTACTCACCCGCGGCGAAGCGCTCCAAGATCTCACTACGCTCCTTCACTTTCGTTTGGTGAGTGATCACCGGGATCAGGAAGCGACGCGACACGGCGTAGGCGGTAGCGTTGTCTTGCGTGAAGACGATCGAGCGTTGCCGGCCATGCTCGCTGAGCAGGTGACCCAAGTATTCGAGCTTGGCGCGCGGATTGAGCGCGATTTCACGCTGGCGGCGGTAAGCCTTGAGGGCGCGCTGACCGGCGCCCGACTGCGACGCGCGCATGATGAATTGCCCGAAGCCGGCGGGGCTGTCGAAGCGAATGCCCTGCGCGCGCACGTAATCGAGATAGATGGCGCGCTCGGCGTCGTACTCGGCTCGCTCCTCGGCGGTCAGCTCGACGTCGATACGCTCGACCTCGTAGTCGGCCAGGTAGCGCCCCGAGAGCTCGACGATGTCTTTACGGTACAGCGTCGGCCCGATCAACGTCTCGAGGCGCGCCGTGAGGCCGTCGGCGCGCTCGGGCGTCGCGGTGAGGCCCAGGCGGAACGGCGCCAGCGACAGCTCGGCCGCGAGCGAGTAGCTGGGACCGGGCAGGTGGTGGCACTCGTCGAATACGATCAGGCCGAAGCGCGCGCCCAGGTGCTCCATGTGCAGGCACGCGGAGTCGTACGTCGTCACGGTGAGGGGCTTGACCTCGTGCGAGCCACCGCCGACGACGCCCACTTCGCAGCCGAAGCTGCGGCGGAGCAGGTCGTACCACTGCCTGACGAGGTCCAGCGTCGGGGCGACGACGAGCGCGCTGCGACGCCGCGCGTCGATGGCCAGCACCGCGACGTGGCTCTTCCCCGCCCCCGTCGGTAGCACGACGACGCCGCGCCCTCGCCCTCGCTCCCAGGCCGCGAGGGCTTCGCTCTGAAACGGACGCGGCTCGCGCCGAACCACCAGCCCCTGAGCGAGCTCGGGATAAGCGCGCGCTCTATCCTCGTACGCGAGGCCTTGCTTGCGCAGCGCGAGCACGATCTCCGCGTAGGCCAGCGCCGGAGCCCGAAACACGCCGCTGCGCGCGTCCCACACGAGCGCTTTCGGCACGTCCGCGGTCTTGGGAGGGCCCGCGAGCTCGAGCGTGCCGCTGCGGAAAGAGAGCACCGCCGTCATCAGAAGACGCCGACCAAGCCTTCGCCCGTGATGGCACCGAGTAAGTCGACCGGCAGGTGGAACACGACCTCGCCCAAGAAGAGGCCTCGTCGCTCGCTCATGCGCACGAGCGTGGCGGTGCAGTTGCCGAACTTGAGGCTCATGACGCGCGGAACGGGGGCGCAGACCAGCGACTTGACGAGGTGAAAGTTGAAGCCGCCGTGGGCGACCGCCAAGATGCGATGGGCGGCTTGGCGGTGGCGCGCGTACCAGCGCTCCACCAGCAGGTGCACGCGGCGCTGCACCTCGTCGTAGCTCTCGCCGCCATATTCGGCGAAGTCGCCGAGACCAGTCAGGCCGCGCTGCATGAACCCTGGGTACCTGTCGATGATTTCTGCGTGCGTCAGGCCTTGCAGCCCGCCCGCGTGGATCTCGGAGAGCTCAGGCGCCAGCTCGGCATCGGGCGCGCCGAGCGCGCTCGTCAGGGCTTTCGCGGTTTGACGCGCGCGCGTGAGCGGCGAGGTGTACGCCGCGTCGAAAGAGAAGCGCGCACGACTCAGGAAGCGCCCGAGCGTCGCTGCCTGCGCGCGGCCGATTTCGGAGAGCGGGTAGTCGCTTTGGCCCTGCATGCGGCCGTCGGCGTTCGCCACGCTCTCGCCGTGTCGAACGATCAGTAGGTCCATGGCTCGAGCGCTGTCGCCACGCAGCGCTGCTGGCCCTCGTCGGCGAAACAGCGCACGTCGCTCACCTCGCCCGCCCCCACGCGGCCCGCGGTGACCCGAAGCGCGTGGTGGAGCGCCAGCGGCGCGCAGTCGTCACAGCGCGCCGAGAGCCGCCCGAGCTCCGCCCGACCCGGCGCGGGCTCACGTGTTTCAGCGACCCGATCGTAGGCGCGGGGGCGGAGGCGAGCGGAACGTGCGCCCTCGTTCGGCACGAAGCTCACGCGGATCTGGCGGCTGTGTTGCGGGCGTGGCTCGTCGAGATCGAGCACCCGACCTGCCGAAGGTGCGGGGCCAGCGTCGCGCTCGAGCGGAGCGGCGAGCGCGACGCTGCTGCTGGCGCTCACGACTTTGGCCGTGCAGCTCACCCGAAGGCGCTCGCGCCCGCGCACGCGGCACGATTTTTCGACCAGATAAGGCGAGTGTCGTTCGGCGGCCCGAGCTCGCAAGGCGCGCGACACGCGCTCGACGCTGCAATCGACGTCGGCCAGCGGCTCGTTGCGGATGGCACGGAAGCCACGGCGGCCAGCGCAGCTCTCGCTCAACTGGTCCGCGACCTGATAGCCAGGCGGAAGGGCCGCGACCTCCATGACGTCGCTGGCCAACAGCTGGCTGGGCGCGCGAGGTTCGGATCTACCGCAGGCGGCCGTCGCGAACGCGACGAGGAGGGGGACGGCAAGTCGCATCGGGGCGCTGGAGTATACGACCCTACGAAGCCGAGCCGACAAAAGACAAGCGGCGTGGCAGGACGAACCTGCCACGCCAACTTCACGTGCAACGCGGGGGCTTTTCAGCCAGCGCCGCCAGCACCACCGACGGCTTCGCCGCCAGCGCCAGCGCCACCGACGGTGGGCTCGCCGCCAGCGCCAGCGCCGCCCGGCGGGGCAACGGGGGGCTCGCCACCATCAGACTTCTCGCCGCCGAGGTTGGCGGTGCCGCCCTTGCCGCCCTTGCCGCCATTGGCGGGCTCGCCGCCGTCGGACTTCTCGCCGCCGTCGGACTTAGAGCCGCCCTTGCCGGCGGTGGTGCCGGAATCGTCGTCATCGTCACCACCGCAGCCGACCACAGCGATCGTCGTGCCGAGCGCGACCATCGCGAGCAGGCTAGTTAGCTTCTTCATTACAGTTCCTCCGAAATAACCTAGGTTAGTTGCGTGGGCGGAGTGCCCGCCGAGCCTTAAGCATACATCGTGCCAGAATGGTCGAAGACCTCAAAAAGCTCGGCTAAGTGCCAAGAATAACTAGTTTTTTAAGTTACCACCCACCAACCGGATGCTAGCCGCGAGGCTTGGCACCCGGACTTTGGTGTCATGGTGGGCCCGGCTCATACAGCGGTTCCGGGTCTGAGTGCAAATCCCAACAGTCGGCCCCCATCGCACTTTTCGGCATTGTGGGCGCTAAAACCGCCACAAAACCCACGCAAGTCCAATAGTTAGTGACATTACCCACAGGTTCCCCCCAGGCATGGCATTGCTGTCGCGGTGGTTGAACCAGCCAGCACGGGATGCGGAGTCAGTCTCCGGACTTGCGGCGGAGCGTCGGCGAAGCCTTCTCGGGCCTGGCGACCGCTCGGCCAATCACGGTGGCCCCGAAGCGCTCACGAATCGCGTCGAGCGTCGGTCCGATTTGCGGTCGCTTCGGCGTGAAGAGCTCGAGCTGCTCGTTGTGGCGCGGCACGAGCGCGCTCACGCTCACGCCGATGAGTCGTACCGCTTGGCCCAGGGCGGCTTCGTCCCACAGCGCGCGCGCGGTGCTCGCGATCAGCTGAGCGTCGCTGGTCGGGCCGGCCACGCGCCTCTGCCGCGTGAGCAGCGGGTAGTCCGGCTCGCGCGACTCACCCACGCGCCCGGAACCTGGGCGCGGCGGGCGCGCTCGAGCGAGCTTCATCTTGAGCGTGACCGTGCGGCCGAGGTAACCGGCGCCCCGCAGCCGACGAGCCACCTCCTCCGCGTGTGAGACGATCGCTTGGGTGATGGTGTCGCGCTCGCTCACGTCGTGATCGAAAGTGCTCTCCTCCCCGATCGACTTCGGGGCCCGATCGGCTTCGACCGGACGCGCATCGATGCCTCGCGCCAACTGAATGAAGTACGCGGCTCGCTCGCCGGCGGCGCGCGCCACCAAACCAGGCTCTGCGCGCGCCAGCTGCCCGGCGTGGACGATGCCCAGCGCGCTCAGCTTGTCGCCCAAAACCGGCCCGATGCCCCATAGATACCGAATTGGCAGCGGCTCCAGGCAGGCGCGCTCGGCGCCGGCCTCGATCACGCGCAGGCCGTCGGGCTTTCCGAGGCGACACGCAATCTTGGCGACCAGCTTGTTCGAGGCGATGCCGACCGAAACCGTCAGCTCCGTCGCGGCACGGACCCTTCGCTTCAGCTCGTGACCCAGGCGGGTCGCGTCTCCGAACAGACCGAGCGAGCCCGTGACGTCGAGGAACGCTTCATCGAGCGCGAGCGGCTCGATTTCCGGCGTGAACTGCTCGAACACGCGGTGCACCTCCGCGGAGACGGCTTCGTAGCGCTCCATGTCGGGCGGCAAGAACACGCCGTGAGGGCACAAGCGCCGCGCTTCGAAGCCGGGCATCGCGGAGCGGACGCCGAACTTGCGCGCTTCATACGACGCCGCCGAAACTACGCCCCGCGCCTGCGAGCCGCCGACGATGACGGGCAGGCCGCGTAGCTCCGGGCGATCCCGCTGCTCGATGGAGGCGTAGAACGCGTCCATGTCGGCGTGCAGGACGGTGCGGGGGGCAGCCACTGCGATGGACTACCACGACGCGGCGGCTTCGACTGTCGCCGCGCCAGGGACGAACCAGACCGGCACTTCACCGGTCGCGCCGATACGGTTCTTGGTGACGTGCAGCACGAGCTGACGCGCCCCCAATTTTTCGAGCCGCTCGTCCATATCGCGCGCGGGGGCTTCGCGCGTCTCGAGCTCGATGGCCAGCGTGGACGCGGGTGAAACGAGCGGCAGGTGCTGCTCGAGGACGGTCGTGATGACGCATGCGCCCTGCTCCGCGATGCGACGCAGCTCGTAGCCGACTTGCGTCAAGCGAGCCTCGAAGCTGCCGTTGACGAGCGCCGCTCGGGTGCTGCCGCCGTCGCCCATCGCCAAGAACCCCTCCACGTCGTCGACGACCAGCACGACCCGCTCGCTGCGCGCCCACTGCTGCGCGACGCAGTCGGCCAGGGCCTGAGTCGTTTCGAGCCCGGTGCCGCGGAACAGATGCAGCTGCTGCCCCACCTTTTTCATCACCGCGTCGATGGCGTCGGCGATGGGGCGGCGCGTCGCGTCGTCCGCGTAAGCCTGACCGGTCCAAATCTCACCGTAAGAGGTGCGCGCCTCAGGGAACTCGCGGTGCAGGGCCCTGGCCGCCAAGCGCGCCACCACCTCCGTCGGGTCGACGGCGGCGCCGGCCACGACCACCCCCGCCCGGTTGCGAGCCGCTAGGTAAGCCAGCGAAAGCGCGACCGCCGTCCGGCCACTTCCAGCTTCACCCGAAAGAGTGATGAAGAGGCCGGAGCGCAGCCCCCCTCCGAGCAGCTGGTCCAGTCGGGGCAGCCCCGTCGAGGTGGTGGGCCCCAGCGCCCCTAGATGCGTGGTCACGTCCACCTGCATGGCCGCCAGGGAAACGGCGGCCACCCCGGACACCTTGGGAAGTCGGTCGGTGCTGCTGGTCACTGCCTTCAGGTTACCAAACGGGCTAGGCGGCTTCGCGCGGTTTCTCGCAGTGAAACGCCAGTTTTCCAGGCCATCCCAGTTTGGGGCGCCGCTGCTGGGTCGCAGGTCGAGATTTGGCCGAAAAAACCGGCTTTCGCCTCTGGCATGCGGCTCGCAGAGACGACGCCCATGTCATCTCGGAGGGTACACGCCGCGGCCATCGCCGCCGGCTCGGACGGCTCGGTTCTCATCAATATGGTTTCGCTCTTGCCCGAGCGCCTTCAGCAGCAGCTCGCCCAAAAGCTCGGCGGCCCCCTGTTCGTGGGCGTGCCGCTGGCAGAGCGTGAAGCGGGCTCGGTGGTGTCGCGCCTCGACGATGCGGCGGCAGAAGCCTCGGCGAAGTTGCTGGGCAGCCGCCCCGCGCAGGCGAAGAAAAGCTCGCCGGCCAAGGCGGCAAAGAAGCGCCGTTAACAGCGAAAATTTCCACTAACGGGGAGACGGGCGAGCGGAGCTGGGGCGTAACGAAGCAGCCCGGGAAAGCGCCACAGAGCAGAGTTCTCCGCTGATTTCGCGGCATGAAGCAGCGTACGATGCGCGCCCCATGGCAAAGAGTGACGGTGGATCGGGATCGGATTTCAAGAGCTCGCTGAAGTCGGCTTCGGAGAGGTTTCTGTCGCAGACGGTGGTGCACGCGCTCGAGCGCGGTTACCGCACCCCCGACGACTTTCTCCGACACTTCAAGCCCGCAGATCTGATGCAGGGCTTGGAGGGCGCGCCCGATTTGCGCGCGCGCATCCTGATCGAAGGCGCCGGCGTGCACGAGAAGATCGCACGCAAGAAGTCGACGACGTCCGCCGCCGAAGATTTGAAGCTCGCGCTCGACGAAGGTGTGACGACCCCGGCGCAGCTGCTGACGCTGCTGCCACCCGATGATCGCGTGCGTTACCTCGATCACAAGAAGCTGTGGGCCTTCACGACCGAAGACGAGTTCTGGTCGCCGCTCAACGCCGAGGCCGACGTCGATCGCGCGCTCACGCGCGTCGTGTTCTTGCTCGACAACGCGCTGAAAGAGAACCTGCTCACGCTGCACGTGCTGACCGACGGCATCACCTTCGATTCAATCTCGACGCGCTTGCCGCTGAAAGAGCTGCAAAAGCTGGTGCGCCACGCGCTGAAGCTCGGTCGCGAGAAGAAGCCGCTCAGCGAGGCCGAGCTGCTCGAGAGCGTGCCGCTGAAGACGCTGATCGGCTACATGCCGCTCGAGCACGTCTTCAACAACGTCTTGCTCGAGAAGGTGGCCAAGCCCGCCGGCTTCCTCAGCAGCGACGGTTGGGACGCGCCGCGCTCGACCGCGGACGTGCCGAAGGCGGCCGAGCCGGCCAAGGTGGAGGCCAAGCCGGAGCCGCCCAAGGCGAGTGAGCAGCGCAAGTCGGTGCCGCCGCCCAAGCCGGTGACGCCCGTTCCGCCGGCGCCGCCCGTCGAGTCGGCGTCGAACGTGAAGGACGAGCCGATGGAGTCGCTGATCGACGCGGAAGACGACGTCGACGCGCTGATCCAGAGCACGCGGCCTCCGGCAGAAGAAGAAGCGCGCCGCAAGGTGATCGACAAGCTGACGGCGGTGAATCGTTTGCCGCCGCGCCACGAGTCGCTGACGACTCCGATCTTGCTCTCGATCGAGTCGATGTACTCCGAGCTGCTCTCTGCCTCGACCGACGAGGCGCGCGAGGCGTGCATCCGTGATTCGTTCCCCAACGAGCAGCAGCTGAGCACCGCGCTGCTGGCGCTGATCGAGCTCCTCGACCCGACCATCGACATCAACGACCCGGTGATCAAGGAAGCCGACGTCGACAGCTTGATCAAGGTGGTGCTGTTCGAGGAGCGTCACCGCTTCGAGCAGCAGCATCCGTCCGCGCGACCGGCTGCGTCCGCGCCGGCGCTGCCGCCCCCGACGGGTGGCCGGAAGGGCTCGGCGGCGCCCCCGCCCCTGCCGCCGAAGAGCGCCCTGCCGCCTCCCCTCCCGGAACCGAAGCGCGCCCGGTAAATCTTTCCGGAGCACTTCCAGAAAGCGCTTGCCGTGGTCCCGCGGTGTGAGCTACATCCCGCGGGCCTCAGGGATTCGTCCCTGACCTCCACGCCGACGTGGCGGAATTGGCAGACGCACGTGGTTCAGGTCCACGCGATCGCAAGGTCGTGGGGGTTCAAGTCCCTCCGTCGGCACAACGGCCAGCTTCTCACGGAGCTGGCCGTTTCTCTTTTGTCCCCGGGACGGCCCTGGCGGGCGAGAGAACAAGGAGCCGGCGAAGTGGGAGGTTTCTGTGCCGGGACGACGCGGGCGTCTCCTTGCGGCTCTTCTTGGGCGCCGCGCCAGCTCGTCGCCTGCGTCGATCCGCGCGGCGCTATCGCAGCCCACCGCCTCCCCCGCTGACCGCTGACCACGAAGGTCCTGACCGCTGACCGCTGATCGCTAAGCGCTGACCGCTGACCGCTGACAACAGGTGAGCTAGTTGCGAAGCATGCGACAGCTCCTGATCGGTCTCAGCGTTACCGCGATCTTTGCCGCCGGCTGCGTTGCCGGAGCCAGCCGCTGGGGCGTGCCCCGGGCGGAAGCTCGGGAAGACCAGCGTTGGGCCTACTTCTGCTTCGAGGCCGGCACCGCGAACGAGATCCACACCAAGGCCAACGCCGCTGGCGCGCGAGGATGGGAGCTGGTCTCGTCGGCGACGAATGCAGCCGGCTCGGTGATCTGGTGTTTCCGGCAGCCCAAGGGCTAGCGGCGAGCGCGAGAGCGGGAGCGGGAGCGAGCCGTGCGGCTCCTCTTGCGCCAGCTTGCGTCCTCGCTCGCTGCGTCTCGCTGCTCGTCCCGTTTCAGGATCTCGTCTCCTCTCCCGCTGACCGCCGATCGCTGGCCACGTGCTACGGTAGAGGATCATCGATGGCGTACAAGTCTGGCGACGTGATCAACAACCGCTACCGCATCCTCGAGCGGTTGGGGTCAGGGGCGCATGGCGTGGTGTACCGAGCGCGGGATCTGGAGACTCGCGGTGAGCTGGCTTTGAAGTTCCTCGGCGAGGGCAAAGGGCTCGACCCCGAGCTCAGTCGCCGCATGGAGCGCGAGGCGCTGGCGATGGCGCGCCTGCGTGGAACGAGCGCCGTCTACGTGCACGGCATGGCCACCGCCCAAGACGGCATGCTGTTCGTGGCCATGGAGATGCTCTACGGCAAGGATTTCGAGGACTATTTGGGGGAAGCCGAGAAGCTGGGCGGCCGCATCAAGGCGGCGCGTCTGCTCGAGGTGCTCCGTCCCGTCGCGAGCACGCTCGAGCGCGCGCATCGCCAAGGCATCATTCATCGCGACTTGAAGCCGAGCAACGTGTTCATCGTCGATCCGGACAAGGGCGGCGGGGTGCGCCTGCTCGATTTCGGCCTGGCGAAGCTGCTGGATGCGAGCACGTTGACGACGGACGGCATGATCGCCGGAACGCCCAGCTACATCGCGCCCGAAGCGTGGCGCGGCACCTCCAAGACTCTGGACCACCGCATCGACGTCTATTCGCTGGGGGTGATCGTGTTCCGCGCGCTGTCGAGTCGGCTCCCTCCCCCGTCGACGAACCTGCTCGATATCTGCCGCTGGGCAACCACCGGCGAGCGGCCGAGCCTGCACGCCCTGCGCTCCAGCTTACCCGCCGCCATCGACCCGTGGATCCAGAAGGCGCTCGCGATCTTCCCCGAGCAGCGCTTCCAGTCCGTCGCGGAGGCGTTCGGGGCGTTGGAAGCGGTTCTGGGGGTGCGGCCTACGTCGCCCTACTGAGAGAGAGGGCACAGGATGGGTGGAAGGAGAGAGAGAGGGGGCAACAGGAAGGGTGGAAGGGTGGAAGGAGAGAGAGAGAGAGAGAGAGAGGGGGGCAACAGGAAGGGCGGAAGGGTGGAAGGGGAGAGAGCGCGGTTGGCTAGGGCGTGTCCCTGAATTGGGATTGCTCGCGCGTGCCCGTAAACGTCTGTCGATCCTGCAGAAGTTTCTGAGGAAGATCGATCGGTTAGAAGGTCAGGCGTCGCTTGCGCTTGCCGAAGCCGCTGCTTTGGGATCTACCGCTTTGAATGAAGCTTCCCAAAGGTTCGGTCGAG
>JAEYWK010000170.1 GCA_023431345.1 Pseudomonadota bacterium | reverse complement strand
CGTCCAGGCCGGCGGCGCGGACCATGGTGCGGATCTGGCCGTTGGCCGCAGCGCGGGCGCCGCCATCGCTCACAGCCTTGTCGGTGTTGTCGCCGGAGCCGCCGTCCGCTTCCTTCACGCATCCGCCCAGCTTCTGGCAACCACCGGGCGTGGCGCAGTTGGCGCAGGGCTTGAACTCATTCCGGTCATTCTGCGCCGGATCGTCGGTCGGCGCCCCCGTCGTCTTGGTGGTCATGTTGCCCTCTTTGCTTCGAACGGTTGCGCCGGCGTCGACCGGCACGGGGGTGAAGGAAAGCTCGTGGGGCGCCCAGGCGATGGCGCGGAAGACGGGCAGCCCGTCGCGCTTGCCGGCCCGCTGCCACCGCTGCACGCTGTAGCCCAGCGACACGCCGCGCACGGAACCGGCCTCCACCTTGGCGATCAGGTCTTCCGCCGTTGCGCTGGTGTCGAAGCGCACCGTCGCGGCGATGCGGTCCCCGTCGATCTGCGCCACGGCGACGGTGCCCACGGCGGCGTCGGTGGTGTTGCGGTGGTCTTTCAGCGCCGGGCCGCCGCGGAACCGGGAGAGGTCGGCGCCCGCGGCATCCAGCTCCTCCACCCAGGCGGAGCGGGAGCCGTCCGGGGCGGGCGCCGGTCGCACGGCGGGGGCCGGGCCAGACAGCGCCACCACCTCGACGGTGCGGGCCTCGCGATTGAGCGTGGTCGGGGTGGTCGCGCCCATGGCGCGGGTCAGGGCCTCAGCCATTGGCGGCGGTCTCCGTGGTTTCGTCCGGCGGGGTCGGCGCTGCGGCTTTCGTCGTCGTCGTGGGCAGCCCGAGCCGCTGTTCCCGCTCCACGTCGGCGGCGATCTGCGCATCCAGGGTTTCGACGTCGTAGCCGCGTTCCGCGACGGACTGCGCCCGGCTCTTGAGCTTGGCCTCGATGGCCTCCACCTCGGCCCGAACATCCTTCAGCGGGTCCACCCAATCGAAGGCCGGCGGCAGCCATTCCGCGGACAGGTAGGGTTCCGGATCGCAGAAGAAGTCGGGCGCGTCGATGGCGCCGGACAGCACGGCCAGCGTCACGAAGCGGCGCCACACCGGGTCGCACAGTTGCGGGATGATGGTCAGGTGCTGGAGCTGCTCGACGCTGCGGCGGAACTCCACCAGCCCGCCGCGCAGGCTCGAATAGTTGGCGTCCTTCAGGTCGCCGGAGACTTGGAAGTACGTCGCCCCGACCCCCACAGCGATGGCCCGCATGTGGTTCTTGGTGAAGGCGTCATAGTTCTTGTCGTCGGGCGGGTTCGTGAACTCGACGGATTCGCCGGGGTTCAGCGGCACCAGGGCGCCCGGCTCCAGCGTCGGCGTCTCGGCATTCGCCCCGGCGCTGCCCTGCGACTTCCAGGCCGGGTTCTCAGCATCCTTGTTGACGATGAAGCCGGCCAACATCGCCGCGACCTTGGCACGGACCAGGGCGGCGTCCTCGTAGGCGTCCAACTCCTTCACGCGCAGCAGCACCGGCGCCAGCCAGGACAGGCCGCGTAATTGGTTCTCCACCAGCTCACGGAACAGGTGCAGCATGTCCTCCGCCGGAACCCGCTTCGGCTCCCAGGTCGGCGCCAACACCGGCATGGTGGGATCGTTCGGGTTGAAGGGCAGTACCCAATAGGCCACCCGGCGGCCCAGCGCGTCGAATTCGATCCCGGCCCGAACCGGGTTGCCGGGGCGGATTTCCTGCCACTGCGTCGCCGGTACTTGATCGCGGGAAATCATCTCGACCTGGAACGGCACCGGCAACCCGTCTTCGGGCAGCCGGGCGCGGAGACGGATGAACGCTTCGCCCCCTTCGATCATGGCGCGGACGGCAAGGGCCTGTTGGGCGTAGAAGCCGCCGGCCCGGCCCGACGCATCGGCCACCCGCTCCCACCGCTCCCACAGGGCGTGCAGGGCATCGCGCACCGCCGGATCGGGGTGCTTGGAGCGGGGCTTGATCCCGGTGCCTACGGCGTTGCTCACCATGGCGTTGACCGCGGCGGCGACGTTCGGGTTGTTGCGGGCGAAGTAGGCCGCGCGCTGCGCCGCGATGGAGGCGCCGGCCAGCATCTCGGCGTTCAGGTTGACCATGCGGGACTTGCCGGCCCAGCGCTTGCCCGCACCGGCAGCGTCAAGGCTGCGGGTCAACAGGGCGCCGAGGCTGCGGCGAAGGCCGGAAAGCATGGATGATGTCCCATGTCAGGGCAAATTTCCCTAACGATAGGATTAATCGCCATATATTGCAAGAGCGGATCACTTCCGCTCTCGGGTGCGACTACCCGGACACCCAGGAGGATCGCGACGCCTTCCGCACCGGTGCCGGGGGCGGGCTTTCGGCCATGACCGGCGCCGCCCCGATGGAGCGCGCGAGGTCCGCCCAAGCCTCGTCCCCCATGCGGTCGAGGCCTTGCCGGGCCGCCGCGGCACGGGCATAGGTCCGGCAATCCAGGGCCTCGTTGCGGTCCCGCAGCTTCTCCCACGCCGTGACGCGCCCGCGCCCCTTGCCGCCGCGCGTCACCCGGTGTTCGGCGACGAGCTGCTTGCAGGTCTCCTCTCCGGCGTGCATCGGCAGGTGGACGTAGCCGGCGGGGAACGGTTCGCCGCTCTCGGCGGTGGGCCGGTCGAGGCGCAGGAAGCCGTAGAACTCGCCCTTGGCCGCGGCGGACCCCACCGGCCAGAGCTTGACGCCGTTGCTGATGCGCTTGCCGCGGTGGCTGATGTCGGCGGCGGACGGCTGGCCCAGGATCGGCGCCAGGGCCAGCGAGGAACCCTTGATCGCCATGACCTGCGGACCGGCGGTGCGCACCCACGCCTTGACCGCTTCCATGGTCACGCCGTCGCCGGCATCGATGGCGGTCATCGTGACCGGCAGGGTGGCGCCGTGTTCGTGGCGCCAAGTCTCCCCCAGCATCGCCGACAGGGCGCGCCACGGCGCATCGGTGAAGGGATCGCCCATAATGACGCGGTGTTCGATCAGCCAGGATTCCTTGCCGCGGCCCCAGGCCCAGACGGAAACCTCGATGCGGTCGCGCTGGACGTCGGCGCCGGCGGTGAGGAACAGCCCGCCGGCCGGAACCGTGCCCGGCTCCCACGCCGCGCGCCGATCGTAGAGCCGCCGCCAATCCGGCGCCTCGCCGCGGTCCACCCAGGTCTCGCCCAGGACGGTGTTCGTCCAGACCTGCAGCTTTTCCCGGTCCTTCTTGGCGGCCAGGAACTCCGCGACCAGCTTGGGC
>JAEYWK010000165.1 GCA_023431345.1 Pseudomonadota bacterium | reverse complement strand
CCCTTGAATTGCTGATATTCCTGGCATTCAGCATGAAAGTATATCTCATGCGATGAGTATTCCCGGCAGGTGTATTTGAGAAATTATTGTAAGAGGCAGCAGAAATTTTTCCTCTTATATTCTCTGTTCGAGCCTGTTGTGCTTCAGGTTTTGCTTCAGGTTGTGGTGGTTTGTTTACTTTCTGATCTGATGGTTTAGAAATAAGTTTGCTGCTGACTTTATCATTAATATTGACCTTTATATCAGAAGACAAAGGCCTGCAAACCACCGAAAGTGATGATACACCTTCAATAATCAGAGCAGGAATATTTTTATTATCACGATTCACAAAAAGAGTATCTCCGATTGAAAGTCCGGATGCTGAACCGAATCTCACATAAATATTTGATGAAGTGATATGTGATATTGTTCCTTCCAATTCTACTGCTTTGTTTTGAGCGAAACTGGCCGAAGCAGTAAGAATTCCAATGACGAATAAGTAAATGGCTTTTCTCATTGTTAGTCGGTTTTTCTTCTTTGAATTTGAACAGGATTACTATTTCCGTTAGGATGGCATTGCAGGCAAGCATTGCTGTTGTATGAATAGCCGCTTACACCCTGATGATTCGCATTTGTTTCACCCTGTTCATGACATGTAAGACAGGTAAATTGCGCATAGTTGGATGGATTAGGGTGGCAATCAGAACAAGTATTCCATTCACCCTGATGCTGCCCTGAATAAATAGGGAAGTATTGTGCATCATGATTAAAAGTGGATGGGATCCATGCTATTTCCGTATGACATAACAGACAATCTGTAGGATATTGTGCTGAAGCATGCGGAGGATTATTGGTTTGATTGTAATCACTTAAATGGCAACCAACACAAGTATTTGGAGTGTTATTATAATTTCCGTTATGACAGCTTGCACACTCGTTCGCTATCGCTGCATGCGCCCCGTTTAGCTGATAGTACTGATTATGAATTGGGAAAGCAGCCGGAGCCCAGCCGGGAATTGTCGTATGGCACTGTGCACAGGTGGTTGGAATAGCCAATGCAGTATGGGAGGGGTTCGCTGATTGGTTATAATCCGGCATATGGCAACCTTCGCAGGTATTGGGGGTTGAATTGTAATTTCCATTATGGCATGTTGCACATTCCCCGGCAATTGCAGTATGGGCACCTGTTAGTGCGTAATATTGATCATGAATAGGAAATGATGCAGGAGCCCAGCCAGGGTTAGTTGTATGGCACTGAGCACAGGTAGTAGGAATAGCCAATGCAGTATGCGAGGGGTTCGCTGATTGATTGTAATCCGGCATATGGCAACCATCGCACGTGTTGGGGGTTGAATTGTAATTTCCGTTATGGCATGTTGCACATTCACTGGCAATTGCAGTATGGGCACCTGTTAATGCATAATATTGATCATGGATAGGAAATGTTGCAGGAGCCCAACCCGGATTAGTTGTATGGCAATCTGCACATGTGTGTGGAAAGTTTAAACTTAAATGGGCCGGATTACCTGATTGATTATAATCTGGTTCATGGCAGTCAAAACAAACCGAGGATGTTCCTGTATAGCCATTTGCATGGCAGTCTATACATGAGGCACCGGCATGTGCTCCGGTCAAAGGAAATGATGTATTATTATGGTTGAATGCTCCTGTTGAGCTTCCATCAGGATGACAGGCATAACATGAAGGGCTGTTGTATATATAACCTGATACACCGGTATGTTCCTGACCTGTGGCTGTTTGTTCATGGCATGTGAGGCAGTTAAATACGGAATAATTTGATGGATTATCATGGCATTCCGTGCATGAGGCCCAAACACCAAGATGTTGTCCTGAGTAAATCGGAAAGTACAATTCGTCATGGTCAAATGTCGAGGGTAGCCATGCATTTTCACTATGGCATTGAATACAATCAGTTGGAAACTGTGCTGCTGAGTGAGATGGATTTGTGGTTTGGTTGTAATCAGGTAAATGACAACCAACGCATGTATTGGGGGTGCCGGTATAGGTTCCGTTGTGGCAGGTTGCACATTCTGAAGCAATTGTTGCATGTGCACCGTTTAAGGCATAATATTGATTGTGAATGGCAAATGTAGCAGGTGCCCACCCGGGATTTGTTGTATGACAATCAGCGCAAGTATTTGGAAAAGCCAGATTGACATGCGGAGGATTGGCAGATTGATTGAAATCGGCAGTGTGGCAATCATAACAAAATGTTGTAGTTCCGGTATAGCCCTGTGCATGACAATCTAAGCAAGCCGCTCCTGCGTGGGCTCCTGTTAAAGGGAAGGAAGTATTGCTGTGGTTAAAAGCCCCTGAAGCTGAACCATCCGGGTGGCATGCAAAACAAGCTGAACTAGTGTATTGATAGCCTGTTACGCCCGAATGTTTATCATTCATATCGGTCTGATTATGCTCATGGCAGGTGACGCAGCTAAACTGAGCAAAATTTGATTGATTTACATGGCAATCACTGCATTTTGTCCACTCACCATTGTGCTTTCCGGAGTATATTGGGAAATATTGGGCATCATGTTGAAAGGTAGACGGCTGCCAAGCAACTTCAGTATGGCATTGCAAACATTCAGTAGAAAACTGAGCTGAAGCGTGAGGAGGATCGGTTGTTTGATTGTAATCCGGCAAATGACAGCCGGCACAGGTGTTTGGGGTTCCGGTATACGTTCCTGTTCCATGGCAAGATGCACAATCAATGGTTTGATGCGCCCCGTTTAAGGCATAATACTGGTTATGTATTCCAAAGGTAGCAGGACTCCATCCCGGATCTGTTGTATGACAATCAGCACAAGTGTTTGGAAAATTCAATTCAACATGTTTAGGGTTCTGCGATTGTGTAAAATCAACAACGTGACAATCATAACAAAATGTGGTAGTACCTGCATATCCTGCTGAGTGACAATCGAGGCAATTGGCGCCTGCATGGCCACCGGTAAGCGGAAATGCAGTACTACTGTGGTTAAAACTTCCTTCAGCATTCCCTGTAGGATGGCATCCATAGCAAGCAAGGCTATTATACTGATAACCGCTCACATCGTCATGCTCATCATCTGTATCGCCCTGATTATGCTCATGACAGTCTGTGCATGTAAAAATTCCATAATCTGAAGAATTCTTATGGCAATCACCACAGTTTTGCCATTCCCCATTGTGTTTGCCTGAATAGATAGGGAACAAAGCATCATGAGCAGTAAATTCGGCAGGCGCCCAACCTGGTGCTAAAGTGTGACACTGATTACACTCTGTTGGAAACTGAAGGCTGACATGATTTGGGTTAGCTGCTGCATTATAGTCTTGCTGATGGCATGAAACGCATGCAGGTGAAATGTTGCTATAATTGCCATCAGTATGGCATTTTGAACAATCATCAATATTATGTCCCTCTTTCAGTGGGAAGAAATCATGGTTTATACCTGCCCCAGCCCATGTGAATGCAGTCATAGAGTGGCAATCCGTACAATTGGTTGAGTAGTTTGCCTGCTGATGATCAGGACTTGTAGTGCTTTCATAATCAGCTCTATGACAACTAAAACACTCAATATTCAAAGGTTCAAACCGGAGTAGAGAAGCTGATTTATGGCATTGTTGGCAATCAGCCATTGAATGAGCTCCCAACAATGGAAATCTTGTTTGGCGATGTAAACCGGTAAAATCAGTTATTAACCAGGTCTCCTGGTTATGACAGCGGTCGCAATCTTTACCAACAGTGTTTTCATGCATATCTGTGTGGCATGAAGCGCAGAAAGGGTCGGCATCAGTAAATACAAGTGACTGATGACATTGCCGGCAACCTGTTTTTGCATGCTGGCCTTTCAGTGGCATAGCGGTTGTGTCATGACTGAAGTGAATGCTGTCGAGGTTTACTTTCCAGCTTCCAGTGGTATGGCAATCATCACAATTGATGTGAAAATTTTCGCCATGGGGTGATGATATCATTAACTTCATGGAAGTCAACAATATCATAGTTGCTACTATGAATGACAGTCTGCGCATCTGAACTTCCCTGTTTTGTATAGGACATATGGTTTGACGCCTCCCTGCATTACAGGATGGCATTTTATGCAATCTATAT
>JAEYWK010000126.1 GCA_023431345.1 Pseudomonadota bacterium | reverse complement strand
ATGGCGAACCAACCGAGGCCACCAAAGCCAAATTCCCGAAAAAGATACGATCAGTGCTCAGCGGCGCGAGCTGCCCCCACCAGGAAAGGTCTAGAACGCCGAGCGGTCAAACCGTTCGGCGTTCTAGGGGAGCGGCGCGGTTATCGAAGTCACGCGCCGAGCCCGGATCTGACGGGAGCTCCCCGCAACCGGCGCGGGCGCGCGACCGAAGAGCAGCTAGCCATGCCGTCCCTCCTGCACGAAGGCATCCTGGAGCTGATCCGCGACCAGCCCGAGCTCGTCGCCCATCTGCTGCGCGAGCTGCTTCGAGTGGACGTGCCAGCGTTCTCGGAGGCGCGCCTGGCGGACTCCACGCTCAGCGAGCCCTTGCCGACGGAGTACCGCGCGGATGCCGTCGTGCTGTTCGTCGGCGAGCGGCCCGTGTTCGGGTGCATCGTCGAGGCGCAGCTCGCGGAAGACACACGCAAGTCCTTCACCTGGCCGCTGTATGCAATGAGCGCACGCGCACGCTACGAGTGCCCGTTCGCGCTCGTGGTGGTCACGCCGGAGGAGAGCGTTGCCAGCTGGGCGTCGCAGCGCATCTCTCTGGGCGCAGGACAGGCCTGGTCGCCGCTGGTGATCGGCCCCGGCGGAATCCCCGTCATCACGGACCCGGTGCTGGCGGTGGCAGAGCCGCAATTGGCGCTGTTGTCAGCGCTAGCCCACGCCAGGGCTGACACCGAGCAGGCGCTACCGGTGACGCGAGCCGCCCTGGCTGCCGTCGCCTCGGTCCCGCGCGACCAGCAGGTGCTATACTTTTACCTACTCCGTTCGGCCGTCGGCCAAGCAGCACGAAAGGCGTTCGAAATGCTCCCGCACCGTCTCGAGAAATATTTGACCGAAGAGGAGCGCGAGCAGCGCGCGGCGCTCCGCCGGCAGGCGCAAGAAGAGGGGCTCAGCGAAGGGCGCCGCGAGGGGCTCAGCGAAGGGCGCCGCGAGGGGCGCCGCGAGGGGCTCAGCGAAGGCTTGTACGCCGCCATCGTGACCGTGCTCGAGAGCCGCGCCCTCTCCGTGCCGCCAGACTTCGAGACGAGCGTGGCGAAGCGCAGTCAAGCCGAGCTGTCGGAGCTGCTGCGGCGCGCGCTCTCGGTCGCGAGCGCGGAAGAGCTGATGAGGTAGGCGCGGCAGCGCGGCGCTCACTCGGAGCGCTTCGCTGCTTCGACCTCCGTCTCTACCGTGGCCTCCTCGGTAGGGCCGGACGCGGGCGACGGGTCCGAATGCCAACCGCGAGCATGACGCCCGGCCATTCGTCGATCGTTCTCCATTTGACGCTCGAGCTGGTCACGCGCTGAGATTGCCATCTTCGTGCGCTGCTCGACGTCTTGCCAATGCGGCAAGATCGCCTCCATCGCGCGCAAATTATGCCGCCGAAACACGTCTATGCGCTCGCGTGCGTCATACGGCCGCACGTCCAGCTTTTCGAGCGCGCGGCGGCCGACGACCAACGCCGCTTCGAACGTCTCACGCTCCGCGTCGTCGACGCCCAGCGCGCGCAGCTGTTGCCAATGGGCAACGTTACGCGCACGAGCCACGATTTGAAGGCTCGGGAAGTGCTCGCGCACGTGCTTGACGAGCTTCACGCTGCTCTCGACGTCGTCGATGGCGACCACCAGCAGTCGGGCGTGTGAAGCTCCGGCGGCGTGAAGCAAGTCGAGACGTGTCGCGTCTCCGTAGTAAATGCGAAAGTTGAAGCGCTTCAGCAGCTCGATGGTGTCAGGGTCGTGGTCCAGCACGGTCGCTTTGATGCCGCTCGCGAACAAGACGCGCCCGACGATCTGACCGAAGCGCCCGAAGCCCGCGATGATGACCGGCGAGTGCTCGTCGACGATTTCGTCTTCGGGACGCTCTCCGCCGCCCTGCTGCCGCATCGCCAGCTTGTCGTGCAAGATCATCAGCACTGGCGTGAGCGCCATGGACAGAGCTACCGCGAGCGTGAGGAGAGCGTCCCAGTCTCCGGGTAGGAGCTTGGCCGAGCGCGCGACGCCGAAGACGACGAACGCGAACTCGCCGCCCTGCGCCAGCAGCGCGCCGATCAACCAGCGCTGCTTGCTCGTCACGCCCAAAGGCCCTGCCACGAGCCGCAACGCCAGCACTTTGAGCAGCTGAAATCCGAGCACCAACGCGACCACGAACAGCGGCCGGCTCGTCAGCAGGCCGAAGTCGATGCTCATGCCCACCGCGATGAAGAACAAGCCCATCAGCAGGCCTTTGAACGGCTCGATATCGCTCTCGAGCGCGTGACGGTACTCCGACCCCGCCAACAGCACACCGGCCAGGAAGGCCCCGAGCGCCATCGATACGCCCACGCTGTCCATGATCGCGGCGATGCCGAGCACCAGCAGCAACGAGAAGCCCGTAAACACCTCGCGCAGCCCAGTCTCCGCCAGCAGCCGCAAGATCGGACGCGTGAAGAAACGGCCGATGACGAACACAGCCGCCACCGCCGACAGCACCTTCACGGCACCGACGAGACCATGGCTCGCGCCGTCGCCAGCCGCCCGCTCGGCGAGCAGCGGAACGAGCGCGAGCAGCGGGATGGCCGCGATGTCCTGAAAAAGCAGGATGGCGAACGCCGTCTTGCCCACGGGGGTGCTGGTCAAGCTCTTTTCGGCCATCGTCTGGATCGCCACCGCGGTCGACGAGAGCGCCAGCGCGAGCCCGGCAACCAGCGCGCCCTGCCACGGAAGGCCCAGCCAAAACGCGCCCAGGCCGAGCGGAGCCGCGCACGCCAGCAGCTGCAGGGCACCGCCCCCGAAGACCCTGCGCCGCATTTTCCACAACTGAGAGGGATCGAGCTCGAGGCCGATCACGAACAGCATCAGCACCACCCCCATCTCGGCGAAATGAAGGGTCGACTCGGCATCTTCCACGAGCTCGAGCCCAAACGGGCCGATGATGCAGCCCGCCGCCAAATAGCCGAGAATCGAGCCCAACTTGGAGCGGCTCGCGAGCGGCACGCACACGACCGCGGCCGCGAGATAGATGATGGCGTCGGTCAGCAGCGAGTGCTCGCTCATTGCTGGCGCCTCACCTCACTGAGCAGGCGCTCGAGCCGTCCTCGGTAGTCTCGAGCCTGCTCGCGCAGCTCGGCGTCGCTCAGCTTGTGGGAGCCGTGCACGATCAGTGGGGCCTCCCAGGTCATCTGGCAGAAGCGCGCGGTCTGCTCGATCGGCGGCACGAACTCGGCAAACGGCAAGCGGTGCATGCCACCGGGACCGTACGCGGCGGGCTCGCCACCCGTGGTCGTCACCCACAAGCAGCGCTTGCCGCGCAGCGCGTCGCCGCCCTCACCGTAGGCCCAGCCGCGGGCGAGCACGTTGTCGAACCAGTGCTTGAGCAGCGACGGCGGAGCGTACCAGTAGATGGGGTGCTGCCAAATGACGACCTTCGCGCGTGTCAGCGCCGCCTGCTCGGCGGAAACGTCGATGTCGAAGCTAGGGTACATGTCGTAGATCGAACGCACCTCGAGCTCGTCCATGTCACGCACGCCCCGGAGCAGGGCCTCGTTGGCGCGCGACCGGTCCGGGTAGGGATGCGCGAAGATGAGCAGGAGCATTGAGGGCTCTTGGCGAAGTAGCCGGGCGTCGCAACCCTGGCAAGCCGCCTACTCGGGCAGCGGCCGCGCGCCAGCAGCAGGGGAGCGCTCAGAACGCTGTCGAAACACCAGCGTCTCAGTCGAGCTCGAGAGTCATCTCGAGCATGGTTTTGCGGAAGCCCACGGACTGGAACAGCCTCTGCGCCCCGAGGTTTTTGACCGACGTGTGCAAGACCACGCGCGGGGCACCGCGGGCGCCGAGCTCCTGGGCGATGCGCTCGATGAGCTGCTTGGCGACGCCGCGCCGGCGCGCGCTCTCATCGACGTAAATGTCGTGGAGGGCGCCGTGCGCGTCGAGCAGCGCGTTCCAGTCGCGCGGCTCGAGCCGGGCGTAGGCATAGCCCACGAGCTTGCCGTCCAGCTTCGCGCACAAGATGATCGCCTTGTCGTTCGCGAGCTCCTTGCCGAACCACCATTTGTAGCCCGCTTCCGGATCGTCGACGAACAAGAAGCGCTGAGCGTCGAAGGCGTGGTGTTGCCGCACGAGCTCTCCCGCCAGCTTGGCGATGCGCGGCAAGTCTCGGCGGGTCGCTTTGCGAATCTCGATGGCCACCCGCGCAGCCTACACGAGCTGAGGCGGCGCGCGAGCAGGGACAGAAGCCGCGCTCAGCTCAGGGGCGACGCGAGCACACGCTGACGCCGAACACCGTTTGCGTGCAGCGCCGATTGCCTCGGCACTCGGCGTCGCTACTGCACAGCTGCCACTCCGACTCCGGGTTGGCGGGGGCGCAGCGGTCTTTGCACGATGACACGCTGCCCGTCGGCGTCGCCAAGCCCAGACAGCACACGTCACCTCCCGTGCAGTCGCTGGCGGACGTGCAGTCCAGCACCGCGCCGTTGCACGTCCGACCATTTCCGATGCACGCGAAGCCAGCGACGCTCACGCAGCACACCTCGCGGCCCGCCTCACAGCGGTCGTTGCCACAGGCGACGTCCGGCACGCTCGGTTCCCCCGCCGCCCCTGCTGCGCCACCGACGCCCACGCCTCCGATCCCGCCTGAGCTCGCGCCGCCCATGCTCACGCCGCCCATAGCTGCGCCCGCCGTCCCGATGTCTCCGCCGGTGCCGCCCATGATGCTCGTACCTCCCGTCGCCGTCGCGCCGCCGACCACCGCGCCGCCGGTGCTCGGAGCGCCGCCCTTGGGTGGACGCCCGCCGCCGCTACCTGCCCCGCCCACCCCCGTGCTGCCCGAAACCGAGCTGCCGCTCGCGCCGTCTGGGTCGCCGAACAGGTAATCGCCTGGCTCCGAGCGACCGCACGCCAGGAGACCGACGAAGGCCGGGGTCAACGCCAGAAAGATCCGGGCAAAACGCGACGAGCGAGGCGAACGTGACATGCCCCAAAGCTAGTACCTCGCCGGCGTGCGAACCAGGCGTTAGCCGCGTATGCTGCGGATCTGGCCGCGTCGCTCGAGGCGGCTCGGCCAGATCTCCGAATGAACGCCGCCCCTACTACCTCCGCCATCGACATCCCGAGCACGCAAGTTCTCCTCGCCCTGTCCGGGCCCCAATCCAATCTGCTCAGCGAGGTGGCCCGGCAAAGCGGCGCTGACATCAGCCTGCGCGGGAACACCATCTTGGTGGCGGGTGACGAAGCGGACGTGAGGCTGGCCGAACGCTTCCTGCGCGACGCCGCGGCGCTGGTCGGCAAGGGCTTCGAGATCGGCCCGAACGACGTCATCAGCTCCATGCGCGGCCTGCGCGCCGATCCCGCGCGCTCGCTCACCGAGCTGCTCGACGAAACCATCATCGTCACCGCGCGCAAGCGGCCGATCTTACCGAAGAGCCGCGCGCAGCGTCAGTACGTCGAGGCCATCCGCACCCACGATCTGATCTTCGGGATCGGACCAGCCGGCACCGGTAAGACCTACTTGGCGATGGCCATGGCCGCGTCGTGGCTGATGCAGAAGAAGGTCAAGCGCATCATCATGGCCCGCCCCGCCGTCGAAGCCGGTGAGAAGCTCGGCTTCTTACCCGGTGACTTGGCGGAGAAGGTGAACCCCTACCTGCGGCCCCTCTACGACGCCTTGCACGACATGCTCGAGTTCGAACGCGTCGAGCAGCTGCGTGAGCGCGGCCAAATCGAGGTGGCGCCGCTCGCTTTCATGCGCGGCCGCACCTTGAACGATTCTTTCGTGATCTTGGACGAGGCGCAGAACGCCACCAGCGAGCAGATGCGCATGTTCCTCACGCGCCTCGGCTACGGCTCCAAGGCGGTGGTTACGGGCGACATCACGCAGACCGATCTTCCTCAGGGCGCCAGGAGCGGTCTACGCGAAGCGCGCGAGCTGCTCTCTGGTACCGAAGGCATCGCCTTCTGCGGGTTTTCGGACGAAGACGTCGTCCGTCACCCGCTGGTGCAAAAGATCATCGTGGCCTACGAGCAGCGAGATCGCGAGATCGAAGCGCGCCGCGCCGCCAAGGCCGCGTCCCCCGAGAGAATCTGAGCTGACGGCCGTCGGGGCGCTCAGGCCGAGCGCCGCGACGAGGGCAGCGGCGGCGCGATGGTTTCGCGCGGTGCGCGAACCGGCGTGCTGCGGCTCGCGCCGTCGGCGAAGAACAAGCGCTGCAGCAGGTCACTACGCCCCGACACCTGCATGCGCCGGAACACGGCCGTGATTTGGTTGGCGATCGTGCGCGTCGAAGTGCCGCGATGCTCCGCGATCTCGGCGTAGCACTGGCCCTCGATCAGCGCCCTCACCACCGCCAGCTCCGCCGGCGGCACGCCGGTGAGACGTCGATCCGGACGCGGCGCCGCTATCACGCGCAGCTGCGCCGCGCTGCGGGTCACGAAGCTCAGCGTCGCCGCGAGCGATCCATTTTGAGAGCGAGCGGCGCGGGCGGCGAGCATGAGCAGCGGATGCACCCTCGACGGTTTGCAGGTGAGGCCCATGCTCTCGAGCCCGAGCCGGGCGTTGAGCGCCACCGTGGAAGGCGCGAGCCCTTTGTCGATCGCGATGTTCTTTTGGCCGTCGCCGCACAGCACCGCTTCCAAGATCTCGCGTCGTCGCCCTTCGATGGGCCGCTGCCCGAGGGTAGGCGCGAGCACGAGGTAGCAGCGCTCATCGGTGAAGAAGGCGTCGACCACGGTGCACAAGCCGCTCATCAGCTCACGCCAGAACAGCGCGAGGCTCACGTCGATTTGAGCCGCTGCGTCCGCCGTGATGGCTTGGTCACGCAGAGACGGCTCTGCCTGTCCTGCGCTCTGCCGAGGCGGCATGCTGCGCCAGCCCTCGGCGTCAGTGGGCGATAGTATGCGTACGTATGCCTCTGACGGTGTCATTGGAAAAACTCCTAGCTAGACACGCCTGGCCCCCGCCTGGTTTCCCCTCGCCGATTGGCGCGGGGCCGTTTCATCTCGGCCGAGCGCCCCTCCAAGAGCGCCTGGTCGACGTTCGATGGATACGCCCGACGCTCAGGGGGCCGTTATGAACTGCGCCACACGCCCGGTTCTTTTTGGTGCGCGCCTGTGGCCACGGGCGGCGCGGTGGACGACGCGGCTTGCTCCGGGCTATGAACCAGTTCACACCTAGTTCACTAGGTGGTCAGAAATGCAGGAGAAGCATGTCAGCGTGCTGCGCTCGGTGCCGCTGTTCGGCGAGCTCTCGGACGCCGAGCTCGGGCGCGTGGTCGAGCTCGCTCGAGTGCAGACCTACGGCGCGCGCGAAGCGGTCGTGGTGCAGGGCGAGCCTGCCCGTGCGCTGTTTGCCATCGCACGTGGCAAGCTCAAGGTCGTCTCCTGCGGGCCTGACGGCCGCGACACCGTGCTCGGCATCATGGCCGAAGGGGAAGTATTCGGGGAAGTCGCGCTGATCGACGGCGGGACGCGTTCGGCGACGGTGACGGCCATCGAGCCATGCGAGCTGCTGTTGATCGATCGCGAGCGGTTCTTGTCGCTGCTCCAAGAGTCCCCCGCGATCTCTATCAAGCTCTTGGTCGTGCTCGCCAAGCGTCTGCGCAGGCTGAGTCAGCGCAGCGAAGACGCGGCGTTCCTCGACGTGCCGAGCCGGCTCGCGCGCAGCCTGCTCGACTTGGCGTCGCGCTTCGGTGAGCGGCGCGCCCGCTCCAGCGACATCTGCATCACCCTGAAGCTCTCGCAACAAGAGCTCGGTGATTTGGTAGGGGCCACGCGCGAGAGCGTCAACAAGCACCTGAGTGATTGGACCCGTCAGGGATTTCTACGCCTGCAGGCTGGGCGCATGATCATCTCCGACATCGAGTCAGTGCGAAGGCTGGCGCGCGTCGCCGAAGATTGACGCCACGCAGAAGGAGAGGCGCGCCTTCGCGTAAGGCACGCCTCTCTTCGCTGCTTGATGCTCGTCGAGCGAGCGCGACGCGACTAGCGCGAGTCGACCTCGGTGCAGGTCATCTTCGCGCCTTCGGCGGTGCACGAGTAGAGCGTGCCGCTGACCTTGAAGAAGCCTTGCTTCGTGCGCGTCAGGAAGTAGGCCTTCTCGCCCGCGGGCTGAATGCTGGTGTAGGTGGCCTGGCAGCCGATGGAGGTGAGCGCAACCGCGATCAACAAGAATAGTTTGGTCTTCATGGCTTTGCTCCTCCTCACTTGATTTCCACGTCCACGACCTCGCACTCCTTACCCGGCTGATCCGGGCACAGGAATACGACGGGCTGGTTCGACTTCGAGCCGACGACGTAACGGTTGCCCGCCGAGGCCGGCGCGCTGTCGTTGAACGTCACTGCACAACCTGCAGCGCCGAACAGCGCGCAGAAACCCACTAGAAGATACTTAGCCATACTTGTTCCTTAACCCTTTCGGTCAATCGATAGAGTGACCCAGCCCGGCTACTAGCAATGATGTCGAAATCCGGTCAACGGCAATTGAGCGACTGCCGTGCTCCACGAGCATTTGAATAACCTCTGGGGTTTGCTCGTCGCGCGCTCCCCCGCGCCCGGGCGAGCCGGCTCCCCGCGTTTCTGCCTAGCCCGATCATGCGGGCGCGCGCTGCCCCAGTCCGCCGCTCGGCCTCGCCGCTCGGGCATGATTCGGGAGCGTTTCCGTTTCGTGAATTTCGCGTAAATGGCGGTTTCTTGCGGCCCAGCCTGCTGGCCAAAGGGGGCTCAGGAAGCCGCTCGCTCCATCAAGATGGACGTGATACTGGCCGCGCATGCCTGAGATTCTCCACGTTCAAGCACGCGAAATCCTCGACTCCCGGGGCAACCCCACGGTGGAGGCCGAGGTCCACACTTCGTCCGGCTTCGGCCGCGCTGCCGTTCCGAGCGGCGCGTCGACCGGCGAGCACGAAGCCAACGAGCTCCGCGACGGCGACAAGAAGCGGTACCTCGGTAAAGGCGTCCTGCAAGCGGTGCAGAACGTCAACGACAAGCTCGGGCCGGCGATCATCGGCCTCTCGGCCCTCGACCAGCCCACGATCGATCAGCGCCTGCTCGAGCTGGACGGCACGCCGAACAAGTCGAAGCTCGGCGCCAACGCCATCTTGGCGGTGTCGATGGCCACCGCGCGCGCTGCGGCCGACACCGTGGACCTGCCGCTCTGGCGCTACCTCGGCGGCGTGCAAGCGCGCGTCCTGCCCACGCCGCTGATGAACATCATCAACGGCGGCGCCCACGCCGACAGCGGCCTCGAAGTCCAAGAGTTCATGATCGTGCCGCAAGGCTTCGACACCTTCGCGGAGGCGCTTCGCGCCGGCACCGAGGTGTTCCACAACCTCAAGAGCATCCTCAAGAAGGAGGGCATGGTCACCGCCGTTGGCGACGAGGGTGGCTTCGCGCCGCGGCTCGCCTCGAACGAGCAGGCCATTCAGCGCATCATGAGCGCCATCGAAGCCGCCGGCTACAAGCCCGGTGAGCAAGTCGCGCTCGGCATGGATTGCGCCGCCAGCGAGTTCTACAAGGACGGCAAGTACACGTGGGACAAGAAGCAGCACACGGCCGCCGAGCTGTGTGAGGTGTACGCCGATCTGATCAAGAAGTACCCGATCGTCACCATCGAAGATGGCTACGCCGAGGACGACTGGGAAGGCTGGAAGCTGATGACCGAGAAGCTCGGCAGCAAGATCCAGCTCGTCGGCGACGACCTGTTCGTCACCAACGTGAAGCGCCTGGCGCAAGGCATCGAGAAGAAGATCGCCAACTCCATCTTGATCAAGGTGAACCAGATCGGTTCGCTCACCGAGACGCTCGACACCATCCGCATGGCCACCCAGGCCGGCTACACCTCGGTGGCCTCGCACCGCTCCGGCGAGACCGAAGACGCCTTCATCGCGGACCTCGCGGTGGCGACCAACTGCGGTCAGATCAAGACCGGCAGCCTCTCGCGTAGCGACCGTATCGCCAAGTACAACCAGCTGCTCCGCATCGCCGATGAGCTCGGTGACGAGCAGGTGTACAGCGGCAAGACTCCGTTCGCGCGCCGCTGATCGCGACGCCGCGAACGTGCCTCGTGGACGCCCTGCCTCGCGCGGGGCGTCCGCGTTTTGTGCACACGAGCCGCCGCCAGGAACTCTTGCATTGACAACCATGTCGGCGAGCGCTACGTTCGCCGCTGTGAAAGGGCAATTCACGGGCAACGAGGTCGAGCTGACCCGGGCGCTGCCCTTCTTGATCCATGCTTGCTACCAGCAGCTCCGCTCCGTCACCTACAAAGAGTTCATGAGTCATGGGCTCGAGCTGACCCCCGAGCAGTGGATCGTGCTCGTGCAGCTTTGGCGTGAAGACGGTCAGAGCCAGTCCGCGCTGAGCGAGCTCACGTTGCGTGATCGACCGACCATGTCGCGCATCCTCGACACGATGGAGAAGAGCGGGCTCGTCGAACGTGCCATCAACGACAGGGACGCGCGGTCGCGACTGATCCGCCTGACCCGGAAGGGCAAGGCTCTCCAGGCCAAGCTCGTGCCCGTCGCCAAACAGCTGATCGCCCGGCTCGAGGCCGACATCGCCGAGCGCGACCTGGAAGTGACGCACCGAACCCTGGCGCGCATGTTCGCCAATCTTCGCTGAGCTACCGGCCCGCGCGCACGGTCGCCTTCACCATCGAGTCATCGCCGCGGGGCGGCTGCCACCCTCTCGCCGATTCCCCACCTTCATTTGATTGCATTGCCAATTACCATTGAGGAAAGCCAATCATGTTCCGTGAGTTTCCGAGGTTCGACGAAACCAACGCGCCCGCTGACGCTCGGGGCCCGCTCTCCGAGGTCAAACGTGCTTTTGGCGGTGTTCCCGCGCCGCTCGCGCGCTACGCGAGCTCGCCTCGCATGCTGCGCGCCGCGCTCAGCGGGCTCGATACCTTCGACGGCAGCTCACTCGGATCGCTCGAACGCGAGGTGCTGGCGATGACGATGGGGCGTCAGCACGGCTGTCGCTTCTGTATCCACCATCATCGCCAGTTGCTACGGCGACTCGATGCACCCGCGGAGCTGATTGACGCGCTCGAGCAAGGCCAGCCGCTCGCGAGTCCTCGCCTCGAGTCGCTACGCGCGTTCGTCTTGGCGGCGCTCGAGCACCACGGCGACGTACCGCCGCGCACCTGGAGCGACTTCCGCGAAGCCGGCTACACCCACGCCCAAGCGCTCGACGTGCTGCTGGGCATCAGCGTGTACACGTTGACGACGTTCGCGAATCGCTTGACGGAGGCGGGATGAGCCGAAGCGAGCGAGGCGAGGGCGCGCGCGAACGCCGGGGCTCGGTTCCCCTGCTCGCTGACCGCTGACCGCTAAAAGGCCACCACCTCGTCACACGAGGCCGGCTGCGGCACCGAGGTGAACATCTCCGGAGCGACGTTGAAATTGGCGCACGACAGCGCCTTCACATCGGCGAGACACTTGTCGTAGTTGGAACTAACGGAGGCAACCGCCGAGCACGGCAACTTCTCGATGATCAGCTTCTTGCACTGATCGACGTTGTACTGGAGCGACGCCTTGTCGAGCTTGCCGTTCTTCACGAAGCAGCCGAACGACTTCTCGCACCAGGTAGCCGCGTACACCTGGCATTGCTTGGGTGGATTGCCGGCGGGCGGCGCCGCCGTGCCCTTGGTGCCCGCGGTCGGCGCGTCGTCGTCTTCACCACCAACGGTGCTGCCGGCGCAGCCCGAGAACATCCCCATGCCCAAAAACACGACCACGGCAGCCACGCGCAGCATCCGTAACCTCCAGCACCAAGTCTAGCCGAGGACCGAACCCGCCCGCGTCATTTCAGGACAGGTCGAACAGCAAAATCTCGCTTGGCTCGCTGCCCTGGATGGAAATCTCTCCTGATTCTTCGAACGCCGCTGCGTCACCCGCCGCCAGCTCGTGCCCAGCGACCACGACCTTACCGCGGGCCACGTGCAGCCACGCATAGCGCGCGGGCGCCAAGACCTGCGATACGCGCTCACCCGGCGCCAATAGCCCAGCGAAGAGCCGCGCGTCTTGATGGATCGTGAGCGAGCCATCTGCGCCGTCGCTCGACGCCACCAAGCGCAGCTTGCCCTGGCGCTCCGCTTCGGTGAAATGCTTCTGCTCGTAGCTGGGCGCGTGACCGCGCGCGTCCGGTAAGATCCAAATCTGCAAAAAGTGCACTTCCTCGGTGGGCGAGGCGTTGAACTCGGAGTGCGTCACGCCCGTACCGGCCGACATGCGCTGCACGTCGCCAGGACGGATCACGGAGCCGGTTCCCATGCTGTCTTTGTGCTGCAGCTCGCCCGAGAGCACGTACGAAATGATTTCCATGTCGCGGTGAGGGTGCGTGCCGAAGCCTTTGCCGCCCTCCACTCGATCCTCGTTGATCACGCGGAGTGAGCGAAAGCCCATGTGGGCAGGCGCGTAGTAATCAGCAAACGAGAACGTGTGAAACGAGCGCAGCCAGCCATGATCGGCGTAGCCGCGCTCACCGGCGCGACGAATCAACATTGACGGCTCTCCATACGAGACAATCAACATAAGGCGCCAGCGCGCATTGTAAATTGGGTCTGCCCTTAGGCGACCCCTGGGGCCGCAGTGGCGGCTCGGCAGCGGCCGCCCTGTTCGGATTCCAGCGCCGTCGAAGGCCCCCCGCTCGGATTAGTCGAAAGTCGCCATGCCGGCGGGAAACGGCTGCTCTTCGACGGGCCCCCAGCCGAACAGAGCGTCGAGCAGGGCGCAGCGGCCCGGCTCACGCGAAGCGTCGCAGCTTGCCAGCTCGGCGCGCATGCTCTCAGGTGCCACGCGCTCGCCATCGCGCGGTCGGAGCGCTTCGGAGACGAACGCGCGGGCGTAGCCGATGCTCGGATCCTGCTCCTCCGCGGCGTGACAAAACGCGCAGTTCGTCAGCCGCTCGTTGAACATGATGTGAAACGGCGCGTCCGGCGCGAGCTCGGTCGTGACGGGGAACGGAATCTCGGCTTTGAGCGAACGAAAATCGTCGCGCTGCTCGCCGAACTCGAGCAAATGCGCGCCGTCACCCTCCGGAACGACCGTCATGGTGTTGGCGCCCATGAACACGAACAAGCGCGGACTGCGCAGCCCCGTCGCCGGCTGCGCGCTGAGCTGACTGCGGGAGGCGAACAAGCGCAGCGGCCGCGCGAGAGACTCCACGAAGCACGCGAGCGTGAGCGGCTTCGGCAGCGCGTTGATCAGCAGGCGAGTCTGCTCGATGCTGGTGGGATGATTCGAGACGCCGGCCGGCGCCACGCACTCTGGCGAACGCGCGCGTCCGGGCGCGGGCTGGGCGTCACCTTCGCCGCAGCCGACCAGGAACAGGCCCGCGACCAGTGCCGAACCCTGAGCGTGGCGGCGAAAATGGCGGGCAATGACGGGTAGCAAGGCGGCGGCTCGAGCGGGGTCTACGCCAAGCGTGTAACCCGCCCCGTCGGTCCGAGCTACCGCTCGCCGCGCGCACGCCAAATTATGTCGAAGAATCGGGCGTTTTCGCGGCCGGTTGCGCTTGCCGCCAGCCTGCGACAGGGTCCCGCCACTTCATGGCCGACTCCGACTCCGCCTCCGCCCCCAAGAACCTCGTCAGCACCGCCACCGCCTCCGCCAGCATCGTGAGCCCGCTCGACGAACGCTACGCTTCGGTGATGCGACCCCTCGCGTCGCACATGTCGGAGTACGGGCTCTTGCGGTACCGCGTGCAGGTGGAGATCGAGTGGCTGATCTTCATGGCCAGCGAGCCCGAGATCACGCACGTGCCCGCCCTCTCGCCCGATCAGGTGAGCACCCTGCGCGGTTGGATCACGAGCTTCGACGAGACCGAGTCGGCCAAGATCAAGGCCTACGAGGTCAAGATTCAGCACGACGTGAAGGCCGTCGAGTACTACTTGCGCGAGAGGCTCGACGCCGTCGGCCTCGACCAGCACGCGATTCAGGTGCATTTCTGCTGCACCTCCGAGGACATCAACAACCTCGCCTACGCGCTGATGCTCAAGTCGGCGCTGGCGGAGGTGTGGTTGCCCGCGGCGCGCTCGCTCGTCGCTGATCTGGTGAAGCTGTCGGAGAGCTGCAAGGCGCTGCCGATCTTGGCGCGCACGCACGGCCAGCCCGCTTCGCCGACGACGCTCGGCAAAGAGCTGGCGGTGTTCGTGTACCGATTGAATCGGCAACTCAACCAGATCACCGAAGCGGAGTACCTGGGCAAGTTCAGCGGCGCGGTCGGCAACTTCAACGCCCACGTCGCCGCCTACCCCGCGCTCGACTGGGAGAAGCTGTCGAAGGCGTTCGTCGAGTCGCTCGGCCTCACCTGGAACCCGCTCACCACCCAAATCGAGTCTCACGACTACCTGGCCGAGGTGTTTCAGGCCCTCGGGCGCTTCAGCAACATCCTGCTGTCGCTCGATCGGGACATCTGGATGTACATCTCGTTCGGCTACTTCAAGCAAGCGGCCGTGAAGGGGGAGGTGGGCTCTTCGACCATGCCGCACAAGGTGAATCCGATCAATTTCGAGAACTCGGAGGCCAACTGCGGCGTCGCGATGGCGCTGCTCCAGCACCTGGCAGAGAAGCTGCCCGTCTCGCGCTTGCAGCGCGACCTGAGCGATTCGTCGGCGCTGCGCAACGTAGGGGTCGCCGTCGGCCATTCACTGGTGGCCATCGAAGCCGCGCGCCGCGGCTTGGGCCGCCTGGGCGTCGACGAGAGCGCCGCCGCCCGCGATTTGGTCGACGCCTGGGAGGTGCTCGGCGAGGCCGTTCAGGTCGTGATGCGCAAGCACGGGCTCCCCGAAGCCTACGAAAAGCTGAAAGATCTCACGCGTGGCCGCGCGCTCGACAAGGCCATCTTGCAGCAGTTCATCAGCGGCCTGGAGCTGCCCGCGGATGCGCGCGACTACCTGCTCGCCCTCACGCCGCAGAGCTACATCGGCATCGCTCCGAAGTCGGTACGTCACGTCGTTTGAGCGGCGACCGCCGCGCGCCGTCAGGAGAAGACGGTGCCGTTGTCGAAGTCGTCGCCGCCCACGATCGGCCCGCCTTTGCCGGTGATGGCGTAGGCCGCTTTCAAGCCCGACATGACCGCTCCCTCCACGGTGCCTGCTTGCACGCCGTTGCGCGTCCAGTCGCCCGCCAAGTAGAGGTTGCGGTAGCCGGACTCGTCGGGCCGCGGCCGATACTTCAGCGAGCCGGGCGTCGTCACGATGTAGCTCTCGTTGGGACCGACGTTGGCGCAAACCACCTGCCAGCCGAAGCGGGCTTGCCCGGCGCGCTGCTCGAGATCGATGAACTTCGTCCAATCGATGCGCGGGGTGTCGTCGATCTTGTCGCTGGGCGAGCGCAGGTCGGGGCGCGGCGGCGCGCCCTGACTGAGCAAGCCTGGCCACAGCCTGAGGAGCCCGCCTTCGCACAGGAACTTCTTCGCCGCCTGCTCGGCGGCCGCATGCTGAGCCGCAAAGTGGCCGGGGTCGCGGATGTTCGCGCTACCCGTGGCGAGAGCGCCGAACAGCGTCGCGATGGTGAGCGGCTGCTCGCCGTCGGGAAAAGCCTGAATTTCGGTGGACTGGCTGTTGTCTTCCCAGGTGCTGTGAGGCCAATCCGTGCCCGAGAGGATGGGCGGCTCGTGGAGCCAACCCAGCCCGTCGAGCCCCACCTTGAACCACATGCGAATGGCCTGTGATTCGGTGAGGCGTACGTTGCGGAACAGCTCGCGGTAGTCGCCCTCGCGCGCGGCCAGCGGCTCTCGGGTCTCCTGCTCGATCAAAACGTCTTCGACGACCCCGAGGGGCAACGCGCAGACGACGGTGTCGAAATAGCTCGCATCGTCGGCGGCACCTGGGGGCCGGCGCGCGAGCGAGACGGTCGCGTGAGCGCACGTCGAGTAGTACGAGTCGAGCGGGAACTTCGCACCGGCGCTGGCGGGCTGCTTCGAAGTCGACGGCCACGCCCGGCGACGCTGCCGGGCAGACGCCGGGCCGAACTCCATCTCGATCAGCTCCGCCTTCTCGGGCGGAGACGCCACTTGCTGGACGAGTGAGATGCGCTCCACCGAGCGCGTGCGCGAGCTCACCTCGAGCGTCTTCACCCGGTGATAGAAGTGGAACTTCACCCCGAGAATTTCGAGTGCGCGCACCACCGGCGCGATGTACGAGTCCCCGACCTCGGCCCGCATCTGAAAGGCGAACGCGCCCTTGTACGTGAGCAGCGAGCGGAGCATCGCTTGAATGGCGACCCCCGCCGAGCAGAAGGCGCGGTCCTCGGCGCCATCTTCGTAGGCGATGGTCGCGTCGTACCAGGTACGCACGAGGCTCGAGCGGTAGGCGTGCTCGGCGGCGCCGTGGCGCTTCAGCCAAGCGCGCAGATCTTCGTCGTCGATGCGCTCGAAGCTCCCCGCTTTCCACAGCTCGTCGACGATGAAGCCCACCGCCCCCGCCAGCATCAGCTCGAACAAGATCGCGAGCCGCTGCAGCGCGTCCGAGACCTGGTCTCGCTGATCGAGCGCGACCCGCTGCAGCAAGCGCGTGAGCCCGCGCAGGAAATCGACGAACCACAGCGGCACGACCCGCCAATTGCTGGTCACGACGCGCAGCAGCGAGGCGGGCGCGAGGATCACGCCGAGGGTGAGCAGCTTGGCCCACACCCAGATCCAGGCGTAACAAACTTGGTTGAACGCCCAGCGCAGCGGCCGCAGCACGGCTCGCACTACCTTCGAGTAGCGCGAGGTCTCGAACGGCGAAACGGGCAGCAGCTTGAGGCACAGCCGGCAGCCATCGACGGGCGGCGCTTCGCCTTCTTCCGTGATGGCCGCGACCAGCAGGTCGAGGAGGGTGCCGGCGCTGTACTGCGCCACCATCAGCGCGTAGTCGAACGGCGTCGCGAACTTTCCGCCCTCACCGGGGCAGGCCATGTTTTGCGGCAGGTAGCGCATCCAGCGGCCAAGGTCGGTCTGGGCGCTGGCTTTGCGCTGATAGCCCTGCGCGCCGACGAGCAGATTCCGCGCCACGAAATCGCCGAAGAACGAGCCGTACTCGTCGCGATCGGGAGCGTCGGAGTCGCGCAGCACCTCGTGCGCGCGTCGAATCAGCGCGAAGGCGTTGTGGTAGCAGCCGAACAGGTAATGCGAGCCGTTTTGACGCGTCCGGTAGTGGCCTGCGTCTCGACCGGTCGCGCATTTGCCACCGGCGCGCCAGCCCATTTGGTAGACGTGCACCTCGTAGTCGCCACTGTCGATCAAGCCGAGCGCCGCGGAGAGACCGGCCGGCCCGGCGCCGAGCACGACGGCACGTTTCTTCTTGACCTCGCTCATGGGCTGCCGCGTCGAAGCCTCCACCACGCGGAGGGCTCCACGACGATACCCAATTTTTCGGTGGCGGCGCGAGCGCGCTGCAGCTCCTCGCTCACGTCCGGCGCTGGGTCGTGCAGCGAAAGCCACTCGAGCGCGAGGCGCCGTTCGAATGGCTGCTGCGTGTCCGCGGCCAGAGCCGCGGCTTTGCGCCAGGCTTTTCGTGCCCGATTCGGCCGGCCCCGCCGCAACGAGAGCGCCCCACGCAAGAGCTCTCGCGTCGGGCCTGCCGCCGGATACATGCCGGCAAAGGCAGCGAGTCGGCCCACGGCCGTGCGGCTGGCTCGGGCAAAATGACTATCACCGGCCTCGAGCAGCTCGAGACAAACGAGGGCCGCGCCCGCGTGTCCGTACAGCGCGGCGAAGAACACGTTGACGTCCGGCCTCGTGCGACTGAGCTCGAGCGCCTCGCGAGCCAGCTCGAGCGCTTCGCCCGAGCGCCCAGCGGCGAGCAGCAGCTCGGCCGCGATGCCGAGGCTCGCAAAGCGTTGGAGCACGAGGCAGTTGCCGGCGACCAGCGTGAGCCCGCGCGCGCCCAGCGCGAGCGCGAGCGCCTCGTCCGAGTGTCCGAGGCGAGCGACGGTGATCGCGCGCATGCAGTTGGCGAAGCCCTCGACGGGCGGCTCGGCCAGCGCCGCGATCTCGGCGGCTTTGGCGAAGGCGTCGCGCGCCTCCTCCAGCTGCCCGCTCGACAGCAGCGCTTCTCCGAGGCCGAACCACGCGCGGTGACGCCACAGGCCAGAGCCGAGGCGCTCCGCGAAGCCCTGGGCGACCCGCAGCGGCTCGCCAGCGCGGGAGGTGAGCCCGCTCGCGGTATAATGCATGCCGAGCAGCACTCGCGTCGCGGTGCGCGCCTGCAGGTCTCCCGTCTGATCCGCGCTCCTCAGACCTCGCATGATTTGAGCTTCGGCCAGGGCCCGCGCCGGCGTCGACGAAAGCAAATAGCCGAGGCCGGCGACCGTCTCGGCGGCTTCGGGCGTGTCGCTGACGCGCTCGGACAGCCGAAACGCGACCATGGCCTTGTTCGCCGCCTCCAGCAGCTGTCCCTCCCAGGCGTCGAGCGCGAGCGAGGCGTTGATGATGCGCAGGCTGAGGATTCGGCGCGCTCGCGCGTCGGCCTCGGCGAGCGGCCGTGGACGCCGCCCGAGCCGCGACAAGAGCGCCAAGATCAAGAGGCCGGCGATGGTGATCGGCAGCGCCCACGCGCCGCGCACGCGCATGCCCGTCCAGCTCAGGGCGCCGTCGTAGGCGCGACGCGCCTCGCCGTGACGGCTCTGGCTGTACAGGGCTTGAGCCATCAGCATCGACCAGCGGGCGCGCTCGAGGCTGATGGGGAGGCGCCCGCGGAACGCCGTATCTTGCTCGATGGCTTGCCGGAAGAGGTGCTCGGCGTCGGGGTTGGCGTAGCCTTGCAGCGCCTGATCCGCGGCCAACGCCGAAAAATGCGCCGCGCGCTCGGCGTTTCCGGCGCGCAGCCAGTGGTGAGCGAGGCGCGCCGCCACCGCGTCGAGGCTCGCGCCGTGGATCGACTCGAGGGCGCGCGCTGCGCGCTCGTGGAGCTGTCGCTGCTCGCTCGGCAGGAGCAGCCCGTACACCACGGCGTGAACCGAGGCGTGCTCGAACTGGTGCGTCCCGCGCGTGCGAACGATGCCGCGCTCGAGCGCTTCGGCCAAAGCCGCGTCCACCTCGCTGACGGCGAGCCGCCCGCCCAGCACCGCGCGCAGCAGCGGCAGGTCGAAGGCTACGCCCAGCACGCTCGCCGTACGCAGCACGTCACGCGCGGTGCTCGAGAGGTGGTCGAAGCGGCCTTGAATGAGCTCCTCGAGCGAGCCGGGCAGCTCGAGCCGAGCGTCGCTGCCCGCTTGGAGCTGCAGCGTTTCATCGACGACCTCGACGCGCCCTGCGCCCAGCAGCGCGCGCATCAGCTCGGTGCAGTGCAGCGGATTGCCGCGGGTCGTCTCCCAAACCTGACGGCACAGCCCCGCCGCCACGCGGCGCGCGCCGGCCAGCCGCGCCGAGAGCTCGCCGACGGCCGTGATGTCGAGCGGCTCGACCGACAGCACGCGCGCGTCGCCGTAGCGCTCGGGGCTCGCGCTGTCACCCGTACGCTCCGCCAAGATGAAGGTCAGCCCTGCCTGTGAGCGCAGGGCGAGCAGCAGCTCGAGTGACGACGCGTCCAACCAGTGCGCGTCGTCGATCATCACCACGACCCGGCGCCCGACCAAGCGCTCGGCGACCAAGCTCACGGCGAGCTGTTTGCGGTTCTCGGCGCGCGTCTCGGGCGCCATCTGCTTGACCAGCTCCGTCGCCGGAAAATCGGAGAGCAGCAGCGGATTCAAGAGCGAGAGCTGCTCCGATTGGCCGCCCCGCGCCAGCGCGGACTCGAGCCACGCGACGTCCTCCGCGCGCGAAACGTCGCCCAGCAAGCGGCGCATGATGGGGCGCAGCGCGAAATAGCCGGTATACTGCTCGAATTGATCGCAGCTGCCGACGAGCAGCTCCGCGCCCACCTCCGCGCACTCGGCCGGCACTTGACCGAGGAACGAGGTCTTGCCCGCCCCCAAATCGCCGCGCACGATCAGCGGCTGGTTCTCGCCGCGCACGCGAAAATCGCTCAAGAAGGCGCGCAGCTCCGCGCTCTCGCTCTCGAAGGCCACGAGGGACGACGGCGCGAACGAAGCATCGCGCGTCGCGCCGGGCCGGTACGCCTCGACGACGCTGCTCACTCCCTTCAGATGCAGCGAGGCCTGGTGCATGAAATCCACACGCCAGTGCGCGGCCAGGAACGTCTGCTCGTCGACCAAGGGGCCGTCCGTCGCCTGCTCGGCCAAGCGCGCCGCGCGGTTCACCGCGTTACCCAGCACACAATACTGCAGGCGCTCCTGCCCGCCGCACACGCCGCAGAAGGTCGAGCCCGTAGCGACCCCGAAGCGCACGCTGAACGTCGGCCCCGCTAGCTGCTGCGCCGCGTCGGTCATGAAGCGCACGGCGCGCACCGCATCTTCGCCCTGCGCGTGGCCCGGCAAGCCGAACACCACCACCGCGGTGAGCCCCTTGTCGTCTTGCACGAGCTGGCACAGCCAACCCTGAAAGCGCCGCGCCGCTTGCTGCAGGCAGCCGGTGAGCGCTTGCAGCTCGTCCAGGCCCACATTTTCGGGGGCCTGCCAGTTCACGAACGCGACCGACACTCGCCGCAGCTCGCTCGGCGGTGGCTGCGGGAGCGCCAGCTGCTGGGACAGGAAGCCGGGGACCATGGCCGCGACCGCCGCGGAGCTCGGCACCGGAGTCGGGCGTGATTCGCGCGCGCCTGCTTCCGCGCGCTCGTCGGCCTGGAGCTCGACGAGCTGATACGCGTCGGCGTCGAGCTTGGTCGCGCGGGCCCTGGTGACGAGCGCGCGCGTCACTCGCTCCGAGAGCAGCACCTGCCCCGGCCGACACAGCTTACTCAGCCGCAAGAGCGCGCGCAGCGGCGTGCCGGTCGCCACGTCTTGCCAGGCGCCTTCGTCGCCGCCAACCGTGTCGAGGGTGAGCTCGCCCGCGACCACGACCTGCCGCAGCTCGAAGCGAAAGCCGCCTTCCTCGCTCGAGCGAGCCAGGTCGTCGAGCAGCCGCCGCGCCGCGCTCGCCGCTAGCCAAGCGGCGGAGCCGACGGCCTCTTCGTTCACCGCTTCCCACAAGCAGAGAGCGCCATCACCCGCGAAGAACATCACGTCGCCGCCGGTAGTGCGGGTCGCGTCTGCGACGGCCGCGTAGAGCCGATTCAGCGTCTTGGAGAGCCGCTCGATGCCCTCGGGGCCCTCGGAGCTCAGGCGCTCGGTCAGGGGCGTGAACCCCGACATATCGAGCCACAAACAACTGGCCAAGAGCACGCGCCGCGCGGGCTTCGTCTGCTCGGTGGCGCGCAGCGAAACCGAGGGCAAATAAGCCGTCAGCTGCGTCGGCGGGCCTTGCATGCGCGATCCGTGTCGGGAAAGCGCGGATCATGCCAAGGCGGTCGACATTCGCACAAGAACATATTTCGCCGTTCGGCGCCGAAGACTAACCTGCGAGACGCGCGGCTGGGAGCACGCTCGCGTCTTCGTTTCATGAGTAAGGCAAATAGCAGTTCGCAGAACCGAGACTCGAGCAGGAAACGCTTGGCGATCGTGGGCGGGGGCCCTTCGGCGCTGGTCGCGGCCTTCCACCTGACACAAAACGAGCCAGAAGCGTACGACATCACCATCTATGAAATGAGCTGGCGCCTCGGCGGCAAGACGGTGAGTGGTCGCGGCGAGCACGGCCGCATCGAAGAGCACGGCCTCCACATCCTGTTCGGCTGCTACCACAACGTCTTCTCGACGATGCTCGATTGCTACGACGAGATGAGCGACAAGCAGCTCGTCCCTCCCGAAGAGCATCGCATCCAGCATTTTTACGATGCGATCGCGCCGCATCATTTCGGAGTCATCGGCGACGACCGCAAGCACCCGTGGGAGCCGATCTTGCTCGAGTTCCCCAGCAACCGCGGCGTCCCCGGCGACCCGCCGCTGCCGTCGACGTTCGATCTGCTGAGCACGCTGCTGCAGGTGACGTGGATGGTCTTGATCAGCCCGCGCTCGCTGCGCCACCTGCACGTGCTGTTCGCGCCGCTGTTCGACTTCAGGAGCCGCTGGCGCAAGCGTGATTTCAACAAGCGTGGCAAGAGCGGCAAGCAGCGCGCCGCGCGCGAGCGACGCAGCTTGGGCGGCGACCTCGGCAGCCGTGCACTACTGGCGCTCGTCAAGCGCTGCCTCGACGGGCGCAGCTTGCTGAGCCGGCTGACCTTGCTCGGCGCCAAGCTCTCTCAGAAGCTGTTCTACCCGCTGCGAAACCGGCTCCCCGGCTGCCTCGCGAGGCCTTACACGACGCTCGATTTCATGCAGGCGCTGGTGCGCGGCTTGATTGAAGATCGCGTCGCGGAGCCGGGCGGCTTCGAGAGCATCGACAAGTATGACCTACGCGGCTGGCTGTTCCGCAAAGGCGCCGCGCAGGAGACGCTCGAGTCGCCCTGGGTGCGCGTGATTTACGACGCCGCCTTCTCGTATCCGGCGGGCGGCCTCCTCCCGAACAGTCACCAATGTCAGCCCGGCGAGCGCCCCGGTGAGTCGGTGGCGGCAGGGGCGGCGCTGCGCGCCCTGATGCTGATGACGCTCACCTTCAAAGGCGCATTTTACAACAAGATGCTGGCGGGGATGGGCGACATCATCCACGTTCCGCTTTACCTGGTGCTCAAGCGCCGAGGCGTGAAGTTTCGCTTCTTTCACCGACTCACCGACTTGAAGCCAGAGCGCGACGCGTCCGGGCAGCACGTAGTCGGCGAGATCGAGCTCGACGCGCTGCCGCTCGAGCAGGAGTACGAGCCGCTCGTTCAAGTGAAGGACCTGAAGTGCTGGCCGTCGGCGCCCGACCTCGCTCAGGTGCCGGAGGCTTACCGGGAGCGCGCGCTCGCGGCCGAGTCTTACGCGAGCCACGATGGCCCGCGCGCGAAGGTCGTGCTGCGTCGCGGCGAGCATTTCGACGCCGTCGTGCTCGGAACGCCAGTAGCGTGCTTGCCGTATGTGTGCCCGAGCCTACTCGAGCACGATCGCGCGCGCACTGACTCGCCGGCTCCGAGCCTCAGCGACCAGGCCCAAATCGACACCGTGCAGACGATCGCGGTGCAGCTCTGGCTCAAGCCGAGCCTGCAAGAGCTGGGCTTTCGCGACCCTCCCCCGCTCCTGAGCCTGTTCATCGATCCGCTCAACACCTGGTGCGACATGACGCACCTCGAGTCTTGCGAAGACTGGCCGAGCCACCTGCGCGCCAAGAACGTGGCGTACTTCTGCGGCGCCCTGCCGCACGCGCACGAGTTCCCGCCCCCCGGGTCGCTGCGGCAGGCGAGCGCGGTCAAGCGCGCGATCGAGCAGCAGGTGCACGGCATCACCGAAAAGTTCTTGAAAGAGCAGCTGCATCAGCTGATGCCCACGGTACGCTCGCCGCGCGGCTTCAACTTCGGCTTGCTGGTGGATCCCGACAACGGCAAGGACGACGCGCGCCTGTCCGCCGCCTACCTGCGCGCCAACTACGAGCCGCACGCGCTGTGCACGCTCGCGCTGCCGGGCAAGACTCGCTACCGTATGAAGACGGACGCGACCGGTTACGCGAACCTGTTCGTCACCGGTGACTGGATCGACAACAACGTGCACCTGGCGTGCGTCGAGGGCGCGTTTCAGTCCGGCATCCGCAGCGCGCGCGCCATCAGCCAGCATTTCGGAGGCGACGTCGACCGCTACGTGATCGTCGCCGAAGGCTTGATGAATCTACCGAAGGGTGGGCAGCAGCGCCGCCCCGCCGAAGTCCAGGCCGAGAGCTCGCGCGTGACGTCAGCGGCCGCGTAGGCCCAGCACTCGCAGCGGCGTGTCCGACAGCGAGAACTCGATCTCGTCGCCCAGGCGCACCGGGATCTTGCGCTGGGGGCCGTCGAGAAACAGGCTCGATTCGTCCATTTTGCTGGTGATGCTGACGCGCTGCTTGGGCTTGATGATGGCGCGCGCCAGCGCGTTCTTCTTGCCGCGCGGCGTGTAGGGCTCGCGCACGACGAGCTGCAGCTGGCGAGAGCCGAGCGGGAGCACGCGCCCCCCCGCGGAGCGCTGCGCCGCCGTCGAGCCCGCGGGCGGCCCGATCCAAATGCCGCTCGAGCGCTGCGTCTCGGTCACCCTGCCCACGTGCAGAATGTAGCGCGACGTCGCCGCGGGCGAGTCGTGACAGTAGAGCGCCTCGTTCAGCACTCGCTTGCTGCGTAGCCTGCCGTTGAGCGCCACCGACATGCGGGCGAGCAGCAGCTTGCGCAGCTTGCCGCTGAGCGCGCGCTCGAGCAGCTCGCGGAAGTCTTTACGGGTCGCGGCGCAGAAGAAGCCCACCGAGTGCTTCGGCGCGCTGTTCACGCCCAAGATGGGCACGTCGTCGACGTTGTGCGACGCAGCCAGCAACGTGCCGTCGCCGCCGACGGCGATCACGAGCTCGGCGTCCGAGGTGTCGAACGCGGCGTGGGCGCGGCGCAAGAGCAGCGCCCTCGCGCCGGAGCGCTCGAGATCCTTCATCACCACGTCGATCGTGCGCAGGTGCTCGGAGTGCGACTCCAGCCAGCTGCGAACCGCCGGGTTTTTCTTCTTGATCAGCAAGCTGGCGCGCGGGTCGCCCTCTTCTTCGACGAAGCGCTGGTAGGACGTGCGCTTCGCCACGACGATCACTCTCGGTCCGGGCATTCGACTCGCGCCGGAGACTAGTGATGCGCCCGGCGCTCGTCTAGCGCGGCTCAGTCGCTCGGGCGCGCGCGCGTCACGACGTCGGCGAAGCGGCGCAGGCCGAGCTCCGTCTTGACGTCGTCGATGGCCCCGCTGGTGCACCAAAACAGCGCGTCGGAGAGCGGCACGGACACCACCTCGCCGAAGCGCTCGAGCGGCGAGCCATCGAGGGCGGGGGCGCGACGCGAATTGGGATCCACCGCGACGTGGAACAAGAAGAGGCGCTCGGCGATGATGCCCGGCGCAGGAAAGATGCTGGGGCCCAGAGGTTGCAGGGCCGAGCGCTGGACCTCGAAGCCCAGCTCCTCCATCAGCTCGCGCTGGGCCGCGCCGACGACGCCTTCCGGCGTTTGCTCGCCCGGCTCGACCAGGCCCGCCGGCAGCTCCCAGAGGCCGCCATGATCGTGCTCTTGCGACAGGGGAGAGCGCGCTTTGTCGCGCATCGCGACGGGCGGCCTGACGCAGCTTCTCAGGTAGACGTGGGTGACGCCGCGGGAGTCGTCGAAGTGGGCCAGCATCACCGCGGCGTCGATGGCTCGCCGATCGACCTCGTCGTACTCGAAGGGCTCGCTCGCCGACCCATCGGGGTAGTGAGCGCGAAGGCGGCGCCGCCTGAGTCGCAAGAACCCGCTTGGGCCCTTGGGCGACAAATCTTCGATGACTTCGAGCCTAACGTTGGGGAGCGGGGGCGGTCCCGGCGCCTTGAGTTTCATGGCCTAGCCCAGTAAGAGGAAGCGTACTTTTGCACGGAGCTAGCGATGCCCGTCAGAAATCCTCGTCCCCTGATCATCGGCGCAGCGCTCGCGCTCGTCAGCGCCGCCGCCGTCGCCGCCCCCCCGTCGCCTCCGGCCAAGGGCCAGGCGCCAGCGCGAGCCGCGCCCACCAAGTCGAAGCTGAACCTGCCGGCCCTGCAGAAATCGCTCGAGTCCGGCGATGAAGCGCAGGCCGTTCAAGCCCTGGAAACCATCGCCGACAGCGCCGATGCGAGCGGCGCGCCTTTGGTCGAACAGCTGCTCGGGCGCGGCGCCAGCGTGACGGTGCTCAGCCGGGCCATCGAGACCCTCGGCATCCTGGCGCAGCCGAGCTCGGGCGCCGCACTCGCGCCTTACGCGCAGCACCGCACTCCCGGGCTACGACGAGCAGCGGCGCGGGCGCTGATCGCCACGAAGTCGCCGCTCGCAGGCGGCGTGCTGCGACGCGCGCTGCACGGTAACGACCCCTCGCTGCGCGCGATCGCGGCGCGAGGCCTGGGCGAGCTCGACGTGCGCGCGGCCGTGCCGGAGCTGCTGACCGTCTTGCCCAAAGACGTCGCCGAGGCCGCGCAGTCCCTCGGCCAGCTCTGCGTCGCGGCGGAGTGCGAAAAATTCGCGGGTATGCTCGGGAAGCTGCGCTTCGAGGTGATGGAGTCGGGGATGGTTCCGCTCTTGCTACGGCCGCAGGCCGACGTTCCCGATGACCTGAAGCTGCGGCTGATCGAGCGTCTGCGAAGGCTCGCGACGCAGCCCGCCAACCAGCTACTGCAGACCGCGCTCGCGAAATTTCCGGCTGACGGCAGCCCCCAGGTGAAGGTCGGCCTGGAGCGCGCGCTCAAAGGCTTTTCGGTGATGGAGGGTGGAAAGTGATGCGCGTGGGCTGGTGGTCGCTGGGCCTTCTGCTGCTTGGCTGCGGTGGACAGAACACCGTCACGGGCGTCGGCGCGCCGTTCTCTTCGACGTGGCAGGCGGATCAAGGCCGCTCCATCGCTGCGCTCGAAGCGAAGCTGCGCTCCGCCCCGGCGCCGGCCGCGGCTCCCGTCGCGGTCGGCGTGAACGAGAGCGGCCTGTTCGGCGTCACCTTGCCTGGCGGCAAGCGCTGGAGCTACGGCACGAGCGCCGACACGGTGCCGCAGGTGGCGGGCAGCGTCGTGGTCGCGACCTACGCCGGCAGCTTGTTCGCGCTCGACGCGCAAACCGGACGGGAGCTCTGGCGACTGCCCGTCGAAGGCCGCAAGCTGCGCGGCGCCGCGGACGACGGATCTTTGACCGTCGCGGTGGTGGCCGGTGACAACCCCGGCAAGAGCCGCTTCGTCGCCGTCAACCGCCAGGGTGACGTCGTGCGCCGAATCGACTCCACCGTCGACCTCGGCTTCCCCGCCGTCAAGGCCGGTATCGGCTTCATCCCGTGGGGCGACCAATACGTCTCGGCCGTCGAGCTGCGCACGGGCGACGAGGTGGCCCGCCTGCTGTTACGCGAAATCGTGACGCAGGCCCGCAACTTCGACGGACAGCTGTGGTTCGGCGAGAAGGGCCTGGTCCGCTTCGACGACAAGATTCGCCTCGCGACCACCAATCAAGGCACACGCATCGGCCTGCCCGCGCGGACGCTACCGGGCAAGCCGCTGTGGCTCGGGAGCGGCAACCTGCTCTGGCCCGTCAGCAACTCCGCGCGGCTGCGCATCCGCCTGGCGGCGACGCCCACCGCGACCGAAGGCGGCGCGCACTTCACCAATCGCGCCTTCTTGGCGAGCTACTTCCGCGTGGTGCTGGGGCTATCCGAGCGTGACGGCAGCGTGCGCTTCGTGAAATCGCTCGGCGCCGACGCGCTCGGTCTCAGCTCCGGACGGCGTGGCTTCGCCATCTGCGACGCCAGCGGCAAGGTGACGCTCGTCTCCGACAAAGGGGGAGACGCGGGCAGCGCCGAGCTGGGGGCGCGACTCACCGCGTGCGCCGTCGATGTAACGGGCCTCGCCATCGAAAGCGGCGCCGCGCCGCCCGCGCTCGCGGAGCAGATCGGTCACGCGCTGGGCGAGCTCACACCCGACATGGCGGTTGCGCAAAAGCTGCTCGTCGACGAGCTCACGAAGCTCGAGGACCCGCTCGTCACCAAGATCTTGATCGATCTGACCAGCAGCACCAAGATCCCGCCTGATCTGCGCAGCGCCGCACGCAAGCTGATCGCTACGCGCCGCTCCGGCAAGCAGTACATGCTGGCGGCCCTCGAGCGCCACTACGATTACGTCTCCGACGTGCTCTTGCCGCCCCCGCTCGGCCCGCTCGCGGATGCGCTCGCGGCCATGAACGAGGTCAGCGCCACGCCGCTGCTCGCCAAGCACCTGAACGATCCCGCCAACGACATGGCCGACGTGGAACGCGCTGCGGTAGCGCTCGGCACGCTCGCCACGCCCTCGGAGTACGACGAGCTGCGTACCTTCTTTGCGCTTTATCGCGCCACCGCCGACGAGCCGTCATTGGTGAGCGCGGTCGTCTCGATCGCGAGCGCCCTGCTCCGCGTCGGGGGGGAGCCGGGCAAGCTCGTGGTGGAGCGAGCCGCGCAAGATCCGCTCACCCAAGTCGACGTGAAGCGTGGCTTGAACGCGCTGCTCGAGCAGAAGGCCCCGGAAAACGGCGCGCCAGCCGCCCCGAGCGCGGCCAAGACGCCGAACGTTGCGCAAAACGCGCGGTGACCGTAGTGTTCCGATTTGCTGGATGAGTTTCGAGCTGATCCGTAAGCGCCTCGTGGAGGGGCGACCGCTCGTGTTGGATTCGGACACGGGCGCCGCCTTCCGAGCGCGCGGCGTGCTCTTGAACTCACCAGGCGCGATCGGTCAGCTGCTACGTGAACGCCCCGCCGAAGCAGAAGCCCACTACCGCGCCGAGATCGAGAGTCGCGTCGACGTCCTCTCCGCGCTCACGGCCGACACCACGCCGCGCGCGCTCGCGGAGGTCGGCATGGAGCACCGCGCCGCTCAGCTCACGGGCCGCGCGGTGGAGCTGGCGCTCGACGCCGCCGCCGAGCACACCCGCCCCGTCGCCGTCGCCGGGGTGTTGGGCTCCGACATGGTCAGCCCGATGGCCGCGGATCGCCTGCACGAAGAGCTCACGGAGCACGCGGCTCGTCTGGGCGCGGCTGGCTGTCAGCTGCTCGTCGCTCGCGGACAGGGCTCGCGGCTCGGCTTGATGGCCGCGGTCGTGGCTGCCGCCCGCACGGAGCTTCCCACCTGGGCCGTCATCGAGTGCGGGTCGAGCGGCGACGCCACCGCGGAAGGTGATCCCCATCAGCTGGTCGAGACCTTGGCCGAAGCCGGCGCGGAGGCGCTCTTGTTCGAGGTCCCCCGCATCGAAACCGGGCTGCGTCAGCTCGAGCGCTTCCAGAACGCCCTCGAAACGCATGGCGTTTTCACCGGCGTGCTGCTCGCGGCGAGCGAGAACGCCGTGCGCGGCTTCGATGATCCGCTGTCGGATGCCGAGCGTTGGGTCGAGCGCGCCCTCGATTTGAGCCTGGGCGGCGCCCGGGTCATCGGCGGCGGGGCAGGAACTACTGAGGCGCACACGCGCGCTTTGGCGCTGGCCCTCGGGTCGCTCCACCCTTCCGTGCCAGCCCGCCGGTCCGATACCGAGCTCGATCGCGGCCCGGGTAACTGGTAACTCGTCCCCGTCGGCTCTATTACCCCCGAGCTTCATGGCCGCGACTAACGATACGACCGCCGACCGTCCCCTCCGCGACCTCGAGGAGCTCGTCGAGCTCTTTCGGGTGGTCGAGAAGCCGCCCGAGCGGTTCCGCATCGGCGCTGAGGCCGAAAAGTTCGCGGTTCGCAGCGACGGCACACCCTTGCACTACGAAGGAGAAGCCGGCGTCGTCGGCATCTTCGAGTCGCTGGCCGACTTCGGCTGGGAGCCTGAGCGCGAGACGCCGGACGGGCCGATCATCTCCCTGCGGCGCGGCGGCGCGAGCATCACCCTCGAGCCCGGCTCGCAGCTCGAGCTGTCGGGCGCGGCCCTGCCCGACCTGCATCAGATCGATGACGAGTTTCACAATCACCTGCGTGAGCTCGGGCCGGTGTCGAAGAAGCTCGGGTTGGTCTGGCTCGGGGTGGGCTTCCACCCGCTCGCCCACCAGGCCGACCTCACCTGGGTGCCCAAGCAGCGCTACGCGATCATGCGCGAGTACCTGCCGACGAAGGGCCACGCTGCGCACGACATGATGCGTCGCACCGCCACCGTGCAGGGCAACTTCGACTTCTCGAGCGAGGCCGATGCCATGAAGAAGCTCGTGGCGTCGCTCAAGCTCGCCCCCATCATCCACGCCATGCTGGCCAACTCGCCCTTCAAAGAGGGAAAGCTCGCCGGCACCAAGAGCGTGCGGGGCGAGGTGTGGCTGAACATGGATCCGGCGCGCTCGGGTTTGATCCCGATCATGTGGTCCACCCCCAAGCCGACCTACCGGCACTACGTCGAGTGGGCGCTCGATGCGGGCATGTTCCTGTTCAAGCGTGACGGCAAGGTCATCGCCAACACCGGCCAGACGTTCCGCAGCTTCTTGAAGGATGGCTTCGAAGGCCACCGCGCCACTCAGGCTGATTTCAAGCTGCACCTGCAGACGCTCTTTCCGGAGGCTCGTCTGAAGAACACGCTGGAGGTGCGTAGCTGTGACTCGCTCCCAGCCCGCTTGGCGATGGCCCTCCCCGCGCTCTTCACCGGCCTGCTCTACGACGCGCGCGCCCTCGATCAGGTGACCGAGCTGCTCGCTCCAATAACGCTCGACGTGGTCGAGCGGGCGCGACCGGCGCTGATCGCCCAAGGCCTCACGGCTCCGCTCGGTGAGAAGCGGGCCGTCGACTACGCGCAGGCCGTCTTCGAGCTCGCATCGTCGGGGCTGTCACGCCGCGGGCGACGCAACGCGCACAACGAGGACGAGCGACGCTTCATCAAGCCGCTCGAGCCTCTGCTCGCCGCCGCCGAAGCGCCCGCCGATGACCTCACGCGCGGCCTCGCGGCGGGCGCCCCCCTGTCGCCCGCCGAAGCCATCGCCCGCTGCCAGCTCTAGCCGCCGTCGGTGCCGGCCGAGCCGGGTAGCGCGCCGCTGCTCACTGACCGCTCACTTCACGTCGTAGGCCTCGACCACGTCGTCCAGGAAGCGCGGCAACAGCACGCGACCCCGCTTCGTGTCGTAGCCGATGTCGGCCGGGCCACTCACGTTCTGGACGATGGGCTCGAACGACGTGCCGCCGAGCTTGCCGCGATAAATCGCGCTTGCGCCCCAGCTCGTGACGATCAGCGTATCGCCGACGATCAGCATGCCGTCGAGGCCGCCGTTCGGCAGCTTCACCACGTCTTCGCGCGCGCCCGAGTCCGTGAGGCGGATGACTTCGTTCGACGTCAGCGTATTGACCAGCAGGCCCTTGGGGCCGATCACCAGCCCGTTGGGCCCGGCCAGCTCCTTGCCTTTGGCGAGCACCTTCACTTTGCCGGCCTTGTCGATGACGAACACCTGATCACCACCTTGCGGCTCGAAGCCGTTCGCGCCCGGCTTGATCGAAGAATCCGACACGAAGACGCGGCCGTCCGGGGCGAGCACGATGTCGTTCGCGAAGGTCGCGCCCGGCAGCGCGATGTCGCCCTTCGGCGCGAGCGTCTGCAGGTCGAATTTGCGCACGACCGAAATGTCGGTGACCCACAGCTCCTTGCCGACGATGATCAGCCCCTTGGGCGCGTCGAGCTTCACCTTGTTCACGCCGCCCGCGATCAGCTTCGGCGTCTTCACCGAGCCATCCGGCGACAGCTCCGAAATGTAGCCGTTGTCGTCGACGCCGTCCGGCTTGCCGTTGATGTTCGACACCAAGTAGCGATCGGCCGCCGCGTCGTAAAAGACGCTCTCCGGCGTCGCGAACGCGCCTTTGAAGGTGACGACCGGGGACGGCACCGGCGCGGGCGGCGGCTTCGTCGCCTCTTGCAGCGAGGGCGCCGGCGCGGCCGATGGTGCCGCCGAGGCACTGGGCCCGGGAATGCTCTCCACCATCACCGGCGCCGCCGCCGGCGGGGCGCCCGGCTCTGCAACCTCGGGCGTTGGCGCGGGCTTCGCGCACGCAGCCGCCAACACACCCCACACGAAAAGCGAAGATCGCAGCGTCATCATCGGCTCCTTCCTCAAAGGGAGGCGGAGCTTACATCAAACGCTGGGGGCACGCGGCGGGCGCGGCAAGAGCGGTCGCTCGACGGCCACGCCCGTCGGAGCCTCGCTGTCGACCCAGACCTCCTCTTGGCTGGCGGCCAGCACAGCTGCGCGCGCGGCCGCGGCGGCCTGCTCCGGTGCACGCTCGGTCGGAAACTCCGAACCGAAGATGAGCTCGAGCTCCTGGATGGATGAACGTTTCACTACGCCCACCGAACGGCTCACGTCAGCAAGCCTTTAGCGAGACTGTAACACCTCGGAATCGTTACACTCTTTGGCCAGCGCCATCAACGAGCGACGGCGCGACGAGTTGCCCCAGGCCAGCCTCTGCCGCAAAGAGGGCCCATGAAACGTGTGCTTTCGCTCGCGTGCCTGAGCCTGCTGCTCGGATGTGATGACTCGGACGGCGTGACTCCCCGTTACTGGTACCCGCTGCCCGAGTGTCCCGACCACCAGCTGGAACCGTGCGACACGCTGGCGACCGAGTGCCAAGACCGGCTGCTGTCGCTCGCAGCCTGCATGTACGACGTCGACGCGATACCGCGCGTACCGATTCAGGTCGTCACCGAAGAGGAGCTGGTGGAGCAGCTCGACGCGATCGCCGCTGGCGATGACGACGAGGGTGACGCTCCCGACGCCGACCTGGCCTACGCCGAGCAAACGCTGATCCAGCTCCAGCTGGCGAAGCGCGGTGATCTCACGGGCGAAGAGACCACCGCGAACCTCGTCGAGCGCCTCGAAGGCGTCTACATCGACCCCGAGCACGGCATCTTGATCGTCGATCGGGGCAGCCCGCGCAAGAGCACCGACGCCAACGCCGTCTTGCTGCACGAGCTCGTGCACGCCCTGCAAGACGCGCGCTACGAGCTCGACGACTTCCGCAGCCGGCTGCCTGCGACGGAAGACGCGACCCTCGCCGGTCGCACCGTGGTCGAGGGGCAAGCCACTTACCTGCACTTCCGCGCGCTGCTCGCGATGAACGGGCGCGACGTCGAGCGCTTCGATTGGGCGCGTTCCTTGGACCTCTATCGCGACGAAATCCTGGGCGTTGCCTACGAAGATCCTTCACCCTTCTTGGTCAGCGGCGTCACGTTTCCGTACGCCTACGGGGTCCAGCTCGCCTACGACGCTTGGCGCAGCGACGGGCCGAGGTTCCACACCAAGCAGTTCGCGAAGCCTCCCGTCACGACCCTCGAGCTCATCGAGGTCGACGCGAGCACCGCAGACGTGCTCGACGCAGACGCGTTCAGCACCCCCGAAGGCACGCTCGACGCGGGGCTGGCCGCGATCCACGACACCTCGCTGGGCGCCTTCTTGCTCGACCTTCACCTGCGCGCGGGCGGCGGCGCCGCGGGAGCTGCCGCCGAGCTCAGCCGCGCCTGGCGAGGAGATCGCTTGTTCATCTACGCCGACGAGAGCGACGAAGCCGCTTGGCTCTGGGAGCTCGCGTTCGAAACGAGCAGCGACGCGCGGGCGTTCGCGGACCGCGACTTCGCAGCGGGGGTGAGCGCCGGACGCAACGGCTCTCGCGTATTTTTGGCCGGCGCCGCCGACGGCGCGCCCGACGTCCTCGTGACCGCCGGCGAAGCGTTCATCGACCAGTAGCGGTCAGCCTGCCGCTCGCTGCTCGCCGCGAACTGCTCGGCAAAACCGCGCCCTGCTTCGGGACAATCACGGACTCGGCGCTGAGCTCGCAGTCGGGGGACGGCGGCAAGAATGACCCGTACTCGCTGCGCGCGTCGCGCTCGGCGGCGCGCAAAATGCGCAAGAATTCGTCGAGATCTTCGCGGGTGTGGTCGGCCATCACCTGCAGCCGCAGGCGCGAGCTCTTCGCCGAAACGGCCGGATACTCGACGAGGTTGACGATGCCGCCGCGGCGCAGCGTGTACTTGCTCAGGATGCGCCCGTAGGCCACGTCGCCCACAATCACCGGCACGACCGCGCTCGGCCGGCCCAGCACCTGATACCCGTGCGCCTCGAGCTGGCTCCGCAGGTGCTTCACGTTGCGCTCGAGCCGCGCCCGCCGGTCCGCGCCCTCCTCGCTTCGGATCATCGACAGCGACTGCCTCGCCACCGCCGCCTGAACCGGTGACATCGCGTTCGTGAACGTGGAAGGGCCGCACAGGTAACGCAGGCCCCACTTGAGGCTCGTCGAGTTGGTGCACACGAACCCGCCCGTGGTCCCGAACACCTTCGAGAACGAGCCCATCAGTAAGTCCACGCCCCCGACGAGCTCTTGCTCCTCGAGCACACCGCGCCCGGTCGCGCCGCAGGCCCCCAGATCGTGCGCACAATCCACGAGCAAGGTCGCCGAATATTGCCGGCAAATGTCCTGCAATTGCCGCAGATTCGGGGAGTCGCTATCCATCGAGAACAGCGTCTCGGTGACGACGAGGATGCCGGCGTGCGGCTCCGCCTCGCGGATGCGGCGCAGCTTGCGCTCGAAGCCTCGGTTGTTGAGGTGCGGCACCTTGTGCACGTTCGTGGTCGCGCTGCGCGCACCTTCTTGCAGGCAGGCGTGCGCGAGCACATCGATGACGACGTGATCGGCCGGCCGCACCAGCGCCGTGATCACGCCGTAGCCGGCAGCCCACGCGATTGGAAACACGGTACAGTCGCGGTAGCCGTTGAAGTCGGCGAGCTCGCGCTCCAGGCGATTGCTCGACTGGGTCAGACCCATGAGCGCCGCGGATCCGGCCGAGTGCACGCCTTCTCGCTCCACCGCCGCGATCGCCGCGCGCCTCACCTCGGGCGCCGATGACAGCGACAGGTAATCTTGACTCGCCAGGTTGACGCCCGAGAGCCGCGTCCCGTCACGCAAACGCGCACGCATGCGGGGCGCCACCGCGCCTTCGATGCTCTTTTGATAGGGATCGTAGCCGCTCGCCAAACGCTCTTCGCACCAGGCGTGCGGAGCGTCGAAGCGACTCAGCAGGTTCGTAGTCGACGCGTTCAAGAACTCGAGCGCAGAGCTCGCCAAGCTAGACGGAAGATGCACGCTCGCCTGTCTCTTTTTCCCGGGTCGTCGCCGCGCAACGACTCAGCTCTCCCGAACGGTTGCGGCCGACGCCAGATAAGGGACGACGCCGAGAGTGGTCGCGCCGAGCCTCACCGGGCTATGCTCCGCCGCTCCATGCGCGACTCGGCTCGGCCCGTCAAAATCAGCCATTTCTTCGGCGAGCGCGCGCTCGTTACGGGCGGCTCATCCGGCATCGGGCTCGCCCTCGCTCGACAATTGGTGCGCGAGGGCGCGCACGTGTGCATCGTCGCGCGCGACGCCGCCAAGCTCGAGGCCGCCCTTCGCGACCTCTCCGGCTGCGTCCCCGCCGGCGGCAAAGCGCCCCTGGCCGTGTCGATGGATGTGTCCTCGCCCGAGGCCATCAGCGCCGGCTTGAGCCGCGTCTACACCGAGCTCGGCGGCCTGGATTTACTCGTCAACAACGCAGGTTATGCGCAGACCGGCTACATCGACGAGGTCAGCGACGCCGCCTACGTCGACATGATGGCCGTCAACTACTTCGGCCCCATGCGGCTATCGCGCGTCTGCCTCCAGCAGTTCCGTAAGCAGGGCCGCGGCCGCATCGTCAACGTCACGTCGATGCTCGGCTTCATGGGCACGTTCGGCTACTCGGCGTACTGCGCGAGCAAGTACGCCCTCAGCGGCTTCACGGAAGCGCTGCGCCAAGAAGCGCTCCCGTTCGGCGTGCAGGTGCACCTCTGCTACCCGCCCACCACCCTCACGCCCGGCCTCGAGCGAGAAAACCGGGACAAGCCGCCCGAGACGTGGGCCATCGAAGGCAAGTCACGCGCGTTCACGGCCGAGCAAGTCGCGAGCGCGATGCTGCGCGGCGTCCGTGCGGGCCGGTTTCACATCTTGGTCGGGTTCGATAGCTGGCTCATCTGGATCGCGCAGCGCTTCGCTCCCGGCGTCGTCCGCTTCGTGATGGACCGAGTGCTGATGAAAGCGCTGCGTCAGCGCCAACTGGGCGACTCGCTGCGTCTGCCGGCGGATTGACTCTTTCTTGAGATCTTCAGCCTTCGTGAGAGCCCCCTGGCCGGCGCGACGTCCTCCTCACGCCGCGACGAGCCGGATCTTCTCCGCCTGCCCCGCCCGGTAAAAGCGCCGTAAGGCAGAGTGGGTCGTGTGCTGGCCGTGCCGCAGCAAGCGGCGCACGTAACGAGCGGCGAGGTCGTTCGCGGTGCGGTAGCGATCACCCAGCTCGGTGCCGGGGGCGTGCAAGAACCGCACGCGCTCGTAGAGCCGCGAGTGCACCTCGAAGGCTTCGCTGCGATCGTAGGGCGTGTGCTCGAGCACCAAGAGCACGAACTTGTCTACCTCGGCTTGAAGCTCGAGCTCGAGCTGGGTGGCGGGCAGCTCCTGACGCGCGCGGTTGGCGACGTACACGAAGTGACTGACACCTTCGGCGAGCTGCAGCCAATCGTCGCTCTCATTCGCGGCGTGGGTGGGCACGACGAGCGCCATCTCGAGCTCCCCGTCACGCTCGCGCAGGAGCAAGCTTTCCCGCTCGTCCCGCGCGCCCGTTTCCCGTACGAACTCGCGGACGTCCGGGGTCTCTTCCAGGTGATAGAAGCGCTCGAGACGGCGCTGGAGTCGGCGGAGCAGCTCCGCTCGACCCGCCGCCTGCGCGAAGGCCGCGCGGCTCAGTGGAGGCCTCCTTGCCCCCGTACCGGTAGGACGCCTCGCTCCAAGAGCTCGCTGCCGAGCTCATCGGAGCCGGTGCGCAGCCAGCGCTCGTACAGCCGCAGCACGCCTTGGCTCGACGGCGCCGAAGCCAGCGACAGCTTCTCCGCGACCGCGCTCAAGAGCTCCGCGAAGCGCTCGAAATTGTGGGCCAGCTCGAAGAACAAGTCCGGCCCCGCGTCGCCGGAAGCGCCGCGCAGCATCTTGCCCGCGCCATCGTACGCGCGCGCGCCGAGCGACGTGACGTAGCGCACCTCCACGCCGCGCGTCTCCAAGTGCGGCGCAAAGAAGCCGCTCACGTAGAGCACGCCGTCGCCCAAGACGCGCAGCTTCTCGAAGCGCTCTTGCCCCGGCGCGTGTAGCGCTTCATCGAGCAAGAGCGTGAGCGGCCGCTCGAACGTCTCCGCGCAGTGCTTGTCCGGCCGCGCGTAGTCGGTCAAGAGCGACACCAAGTAGTACTCCGCCGCTTCGGTCGCCTCGACGTGCTTCTTCCGCATCGCGTCGTCGACCACGTCGTGAAAGAAGGTCTCCAGGTTCGCAGACAGATCCAAACTCGGTCGCATACCTTCAGTCATGCAAGCTTCCTTCCATCTCCAGGCGATTCGTTGCCGCTCCCCCCATCAGCCGTGCGCGGCGGCGCCGAGCGTGCGTTCGCGCGCTGCCCTCCCATCGCCGACGCGCGGGCGTCGCCCCGCGCCGTGCGTCCGTCCGCGTCCACTCCGCTTTCGCGGCGACACTCCGACTCAGCATCGCTGCGAGACTCGGAGTATCTGCGAAGGGTGAGCGTCACCGTCTCGCTTAGCGTACGGTGTTCGCGGCCGACGGGCCTAGACACCCGTGCAGGTGCGGGACGGATTCTCAGCAGTCTCGCGAGCCGGCTGCTAGTCCGAAACCTTGCCGCAGCACTTCAGCCGGCCGCGCCATCCGTACGGATTCGCACCGGTTCCTGACGCCACACTGTCGTGCCCTTGACACTCCCGGCGGGATGCTTAGTCTGCCCGCCACCCGGTTGTTAGCACTCCAGCACGTTGAGTGCTAAAGCCGGGAATCTCAAAAGTTCCCGCTGGTTAGACCCGGTGAGCACCGGCGAGACCGGCAGAAAAAACCCCCAACCGTTTCGAGGGAAGACACAGATGGCAACGAAAATCCGACCGCTCCAGGACCGCGTGATCGTCAAGCGCGTCAAAGAAGAAGAGAAGACCAAGGGTGGCATCATCATCCCCGACACGGCCAAAGAGAAGCCGGTCGAGGGTGAGGTCATCGCCGTGGGCAACGGCAAGGTCCAGGAAGACGGCACCGTGCGCAAGCTCGACGTGAAGGCCGGCGACCGCATCCTGTTCGGCAAGTACTCGGGCACCGAGGTGAAGCTGGACGGTGAGGAGCACCTCATCCTGCGTGAGGACGACATCCTGGGCGTTATCGAGAAGTGATCTGAGGAGAATTTAGAACCATGTCTGCAAAAGAAATCGTTTACGAAGAGTCCGCCCGCAACCTCATCCTCAGCGGCGTCAACGCGCTCGCGAACGCCGTCAAGGTCACGCTCGGTCCCAAGGGCCGCAACGTCGTGATCGAGAAGTCCTTCGGCGCCCCGACCGTCACCAAGGACGGCGTCACCGTCGCCAAGGAGATCGAGCTCGAGAACAAGTTCGAGAACATGGGCGCGCAGATGGTGCGTGAAGTTGCCTCGAAGACCAGCGACATCGCTGGCGACGGCACCACGACCGCCACCGTGCTCGCGCAAGCCATCTTCCGCGAGGGCTCCAAGCTCGTCTCCGCCGGCCACAACCCGATGGAGATCAAGCGCGGCATCGACAAGGCCGTCACCACCATCGTCGAAGAGCTGAAGAAGCTCGCCAAGAGCACCAAGGATCCGAACGAGATCGCCCAGGTCGGCACCGTGTCCGCCAACGGCGACACCACCATCGGCAAGCTGCTCAGCGAGGCCATGGAGAAGGTCGGCAAGGAAGGCGTCATCACCGTCGAAGAGGCGAAGAGCGCCGAGACGACGCTCGACGTCGTCGAAGGTATGCAGTTCGACCGCGGCTACCTCTCGCCCTATTTCGTGACGGACCCCGAGCGCATGGAAGCGTCGCTCGAGGACGCGTACATCCTGCTCAGCGAGAAGAAGATCGCCAACATGAAGGACCTGCTCCCGGTCCTCGAGGCGATTGCTCGCTCGCAGAAGCCGCTGCTCATCATCGCCGAGGACATCGAAGGCGAAGCGCTGGCGACCCTCGTCGTCAACAAGCTGCGCGGCACGCTCAACTGCGCCGCCGTCAAGGCCCCCGGCTTCGGCGATCGCCGCAAGGAGATGCTGAAGGACATCGCCATCCTCACGGGCGGCCAGGTCATCGCGGAGGAGCTCGGCCTCAAGCTCGAGAACGTCACCATCAGCGATCTCGGCCAAGCCAAGCGCGTCAAGATCGACAAGGACAACACGACGATCGTCGACGGCGCCGGTGAGAAGGACAAGATCAAGGGCCGCCAGGCCGAGATCCGCGCCCAAATCGAGAACACCACCAGCGACTACGACCGCGAGAAGCTCCAAGAGCGCCTCGCCAAGCTGGTCGGCGGCGTTGCCGTGATCAAGGTCGGCGCTGCGACCGAGGTCGAGATGAAGGAGAAGAAGGCCCGCGTCGAAGACGCCCTCCACGCCACCCGCGCGGCGGTCGAGGAAGGCATCGTCCCCGGCGGCGGCGTCGCCCTCATCCGCGCCCAGAAGGCGCTCGAAGGCCTCAAGGTCCCGACCGAGCAAGAGTTCGGCGTCCGCATCATCCGCCGCTCGGTGGAGGAGCCCCTGCGCCAGATCGTCGCCAACGCCGGCGAAGAAGGCTCGATCATCGTGCAGAAGGTCAAAGAGGGTACCGGCACGTTCGGCTTCAACGCCGCGACGGGCGAGTACGGCGACCTCGTCGCCCAGGGCGTCATCGACCCCGTCAAGGTCGTTCGTAGCGCGCTGCAGAACGCCGCTTCCGTCGCGAGCCTCATGCTCACGACCGAGGCCCTCATCGCTGAGAAGCCCAAGGACGAGAAGCCCGCGGCCGGCGGCGGTCACTCGCACGGCGGCATGGGCGGCGGCGACTTCTGAGCCCCGCGCGTCCGCTCAACTGAGCTGATGCACTGACGAACGGCGTCTTCCCCTCGGGGAGGCGCCGTTCGGCTTTTGTGCCCTCTGCATCGCCCGCGCCCCCTCTTGTGACCGCCGGCCAACGGCACGACACGGACTTGCACATCGTTCGACGTTGCGCCCACGTGGCAACCCGAGCCGGGGCTGCCGCTTTGCCGCTCGCTTGCAGAAGCTGCTGGGGCGGAGCCAGGTGCCACTGTGCGCGTCGTCACCGCAACTACGTCAACGCGCCCCGAATCACCGCCAGCGCCGCCCCCAACGCCTGCTCTACCTGCTCCGCCGCAACACGCACGACGCGGTACCCGCGGCGCCGCAGCCACTCATCCCGCCGCCGGTCCGCCGCGCCGCGGCCGCGATGAACACCACCATCCACCTCCACCACGAGCCGCACCGACGGCGCGAAGAAGTCCGCGATGTACCGGTCACCGAGCGGCACCTGCCGCTTGAACGCCACGCCCAGCGCGCCGCCCCGCAACGCCTGCCACAGCGCCGCCTCCGAAGCCGTAGGAGCATGGAGCATGCTGCGCGCGCGGGTGACGAGTAGGTTGGAACGAGCTTGGTGTTTTTGGTGGTGACTGCGCATGGGGCCTCCAGCGCGCGGCGTGCGGCCGAGCGCAGCCACCCAGGCGCAGGCTCCGTGACAGCGCCCCACCGTGAGTCGACGTAAAACACCCGCGCTGGCGCGGAGCGTGCGCCCTCTCGCGGAGCTCGGCCGCATGCCGCGCGCTGGAGGTCGGCGCAGGAACGACAACGCCAAGCAACGGACAACGCTCGTCCGTGTACCGACTGCTTTAACCCCTCACCGGTGGAGAGGAGAAGACGACCACCCCCACCTGGCCGCGCAGGCCCCCGCGCGCAAGCCCCGCGCGCAGCCGAAGGCGAGCACGGAGCGAGCACGGGCCGAGCAACAGGTTTGGGGGTGGTGGGCGCACCCGCAGGGGGCGGCTGAGGCTGTGCGCGTGGCGATCGTTGGGGACGCGAAGCGAGCGGCGAACTAAACAACAAAAGCCCTACCTGAACATTTGCTACAAAAATTCGCGCAGTTAGCACCGAATGTCTAACAAAGTCCCGCACTTGCGAAGGCTCAAGATAGTGGAAAGATTGTGGCCAGCGTGCGAGTGTGCAGGGCTCAGCCCTGGGAGAGAACACTATGAGCGAAGAACTGCAGCAGCTGATTGAAGCGGCAAAAAAGGTCGACATGACCCCGGCGCAGCTTGAAGAGCAGCGCCGTAGTTTCGCGTTTGGAAACGCCAATATTGAGAATCAGCGAGTAACGCGAGAGACCGTAGCAAGAGCAGCGGAACTCCTGAATCGTGGCAAGAGAGGAAGAGCGCTCGAGTAAGGCTGGCGACAGCGAGCCACCGCCCAACCTTTCTCCCGACGAAGTTGCCCTCCGGGAAGCCGAAAATACACTTCGGCAGTACGATCGACTCGTTGATCTGATTCGCTCATCGATCGGCGCTGGCCGCCTTCGCTTACGGCCATCAACTCTGATGGAGCTGAACCGCCTCGCCGTCGATGGGCTTATCAAGTCAGCTGGCTCATTACGGAATGCGCCTATTGAGATCCTCGGCTCAAAACATGAGCCTCCGCCATGGCAGGACGTTGCCGGGCTCATTGACGATATGTGCGACTACGTCAATGACAGCCATGGAAAGTCTCCGATCCACCTTGCCTCCTACGTGATGTGGCGCCTGAATTGGATCCACCCGTTTGCTGATGGGAATGGGCGAACGTCCCGTGCGGCCTCCTACTACGTGCTCTGCGTAGGCTTGGGCCAACTGTTGCCCGGACCTCGAACGATTCCCGAGCGCATCGCCTCTAAGAAGCCACCATATTGGAAAGCACTCGAGGCTGCCGACCGCGCTTGGGAAGCAAACCAGGTCGATGTGTCGTCAATGGAAGAGCTGCTGAAAGGGCTTCTCGCCGCTCAGCTTCTTGATGTTCATAAGCTCGCCAACGGCGAGCCCCTCGACCCGCTGCCTGAGCCGCCCGGGCCAGCGTGGAGCGGCGACTGATTCGGCTCAAGCGGCTCGTGCCGACGGCGGACTAGCCTACTCCTCGTCTTCCTCGTCGTTAGCTCCTGGACTGAGAGCGGACAGGAGCAGCGTCGCGCGCGAGGCGTCGATTGCGCCCTCGCGAGTCTTCTTGGCGACGTAGGCCGGATACTTCTCGGGCAAGTATACCTCCTGCAACCAGACTTTGAACTCGCCCAGCCGGCAGTGGGTAGACCCAAGCCTCAACCTCCTCCGCTGCTGACTGCGCCCAGTAGTCAGGGAAAACATGGGGATGCCGGGCGCGCTCGCCGTGGCGCTGGGCTAGTCCGTTGCTGCCCCAATGCTTGGCCCACATGATCCCGACGCTGCGTGTCGTCACCGGCATGACCAAGCGCCAGTTCCACCAGATCACCGGAGCGCCGGGAGCCAGCCCTGCAGCGGAGTGGCGCTGACCCGATTCGCGGCGGCGTAACCGCAGTCGCGAGCGCGTAGGTCGCCGCTGGTGCTCAGCTGGGCGAGCCTGTGGCCGCAATGGCGAGCCGAGCAGGATCGAAGCGGTGCACGGAATGCCGGCGCTGGTTCACACCAGCGGAGTCGGCAGGGAAGACGCAGCGAGTGTGCGGCGAGGGCTGCAGGAGGGCTCGGCGTCGCAAGCTCTCGCGGCGACGTCGGGCGCGGTGCCCGCATGCGCACCGGGTCGAGGAGCGGCTGAGGCAGCAGGCCCGCCGAGAGCGCTTTCGCGACGGCACCTGTCACGCACCACCTTCAGTCGCTAAGTTGCCGAAGTTACGAGGGGAAATCCGGGAAATGGTGGACGAGGCTTTCGCGCTGTCACGCGCCACCCTCGAGCGCGGATTGCCCAGGATTTTGGCTCGAGCAGGGCCCCTTGGGTGGACAGAAACGGCCCGGGAGGGGCCGATGTCACGCGCCACCCTTTAGCTCCAACCAGCATCAACTTGGCTGGATTTCGCTGCCGTGGTGGACGGACTGTCACGCACCGGCCTGGGCCTCGCGGCGCGGAGTCGCTGCAATCGCGTCATGGCATCCCTGCTGTCGGCTCGAGAGGCGATTTTTGTCGACCCTCGACTCCTCGCGCAGGCGCCCGAGCTCGCAACGCTCGCACTGCTCGACGTCGCGCTCGAGCTCAGCGTGCGAGCGCTGCTGGCGGAGCACCAGACGCTTGAGCTCAAGGAGCCAGTGCTCGGGCCGTCGTCGCTGCATCGTGCACAACGCGTGCTGACCGCCGTCTACCCACTCCAGCGAGCCGTGCGTCGCTACCGCGAAGCCGTCATCGCCGCCACACGAGCCACGCCGAAGGAGGACGATGACCTCCCGTTCTGACGAGATCGACGTGCGCGCCGAAGTGATGCGTCTGCACTACCTCGAGGGGCTTTCGATACGTGCCATCGCTCGCCGCCTGCACCTCGCACGGCGCACGGTTCAGCGCCACCTCGCCAAGTTGCCGCCCGCTCCAAAGTCTGCGCCGTTACCGCGCACTTCACTACTCGACCCTTACGACGCCACGATTCGCGCCCTGCTCAAGGACACCCCCGAGCTCAAGACACCGCAGATCCTCGAGCGCCTCCGCGAGCTTGGCTACAGCGGTGGCATCACCATCTTGCGCGATCGGGTGCAGGGCTTGCGGCCTAAACCCAAGCCCGAATCGTTTCTGACACTCGACTTTCACCCGGGCGAGGCACTCCAGGTCGACTGGGCCGACTTCGGCTTCGCGCTGCCGGGCGTGCCGCGCCGCGTGAGCGCGTTCGTAGCCGTCCTTTGCTACTCCCGACTGCTCTACATCGAGTTCACGGTGAGCCAAGCCATGGGCTCGTTCCTGCGCTGCATGGACCGCGCGCTCACCTTCTTCGGCGGCGTCACCACCATCGACATCTTCGACAACATGAAGACTGTCGTGCTCGAGCACCCGCGTGGCGGACCCGTGCGATTCAATCCGCGATTTCTCTCCTACGCCAACGCTCGTGGCGGCGTTGCTGTCGTGGCTTGCACCCCCGCTACCCCCACCGCCAAGGGCCGTGTCGAGCGGCCGATTTCCTTCGTGCGCGACCGTTTCTGGCCCGGGCGACGCTTCCAGCACCTGGCCGATCTCAACCGGCAGGCGCTTGCCTGGCGCGACGACTTCGCCAACCGTCGCGAGCACGCAGAGACCGGAAAAGTACCGGCGCTCGCTTTCGAGCACGAAGAGAAGGCCCGCCTCAAACCGCTCGCCCCGACGCCGTTCGACACCGACGACATCGAGCCCGTCAGTGTCACCAAGCTCTACCGCGTGCCTTTCGATCGCAATCGCTACTCGGTACCATGGCGCCTGTCAGGCCAGAGCCTGGTCGTGCGCGCCAACGACGACACCGTCAGCGTCTTCGCCGGCCCCAAGCAGGTCGCGATACACCAGCGGTCTTGGAGCACGGGCGGTGACTTCGAGCACCCCTCTCACAGAAAGAAGTTCGGCGACGTGCGCTCCAGCGACCCCGCCGACTTCGCTCGCGCTCGCTTCGGCGACGATGGCCAGAGCTACTTCAAAAACCTCGCTGCGGGTAGCCGTTCGCTCCGCCGCGAGAGCCTGGGGTGTGGACCACGCACGGATCACGCTCAGGCCGCCTCGACGGCTGCCGTGTAGCGACGTGAGAAGTAGCTCCAGAAGCCCGGCAGGCGATCGCTCTGAAGCGTGGCTCGCAGCGTGAGCACGTT
>JAEYWK010000123.1 GCA_023431345.1 Pseudomonadota bacterium | reverse complement strand
CGGAGCTCGCCTTCGACGCCATGGGATGAACGTTGGTGGGTTTCGGCAAGTGACATGACCATTCTCCGCCCTTTGCTACAGATATTTCCAGGGGGAAGCTGTCTCACGTCACGTTGGCACGCAGGGGACCATCCACCGGCCTTGGTGCAACGTGAACGCGTTGACGAAAAGTTGCCCGAGAGCACAGCGCGGTCGCGTTATGAAAATCCACGTATTGGATGGTACCTTGATGGTTGCTCCCGCCTCCAGGTTGAAATTTCTGAAGATGTAGAGTCCGGGAGACAGGTTCAGTCGCACGCGCGCGCGTATCGTGAGGTCGCCGACGGTAGCGCACCGCGATCGCTATCACGCTCCGCGGATGCCCGCGCACCAACCGATCGGCAGCCGCCCGATCGCCAAAGCGCCGGAACCGCACCACCAGCGCCTCCTCCTCATCGCGCTCCAGCCGCCGACCCAGCCGAGCTCGCTGAAAACACCGACAGCAACGCTTCCATCTTCCCGCTTCCGCCCCTCGAGCCCAAAACCTTCATGTCGGAGCGCGACGGTCGTCGCGTGACCACGGCCAAGCGTGAGCAAGGCGCGGTCACCGCTCGAACCGTGTGCACTGGCCGAAGTCCCGGTTCTCGGCCTATGCTGTGACCCGCATGCAGATCACCACCAGCCTGAGCTTCAAGGGACAGTGTCGTGAGGCTTTCGAGTTCTACGCCGCCATCCTGGGCGGGGAGATCACAGCCGCTTTTCCCTATGGAGACGGCCTACCCGGTATGCCCGTGAAGCCGGCCTACAAGGACTGGCTGATGCACTGTTGGCTCAAGGTGGGTGACCAGGCGATCATGGGCGCGGACCTGCTGCCCGAGCATGCGCCCAATATCGACAAGCCGAAAAACGGCTTTGACGTGACGCTACACACGGACGACGCGGCGGAGGCTCGCCGGTGGTTCGACGCGCTGAGCCAGGGCGGTACGGTCGGCATGCCCTTCGCTGAGACGTTCTGGTCCCCCGGCTACGGCAGCCTTACCGACAAGTTCGGCATCCCCTGGATGGTCAACGTGCGCCCACAAGCGGGTTGGAAGCCGAAAAGCTAGCGAGCTCTAGCGCTTGGCGGCTCGACTCTCGTAGTCGTCGAACAGCGCAGCGACCAGAGCGACGGCTTTCGCGAGCGAGGTAGCGCGGTCGGGGCGCGCGCCTGCTTGGCGGTGGTGAACGAGCCAAGGTGTCGCTCACGAACCTCACATCCGACCAAAACTCGACAGCATCGTCTTCCGCGCCGAGAATCGGGTAAGTAGGCACTAGAACCCTCGCACGCGGACGGGAGTGGAGCTGTACGGCTGCGCTTCAGCCACGTTAGCTCCGTTGCCGAGCTGACCGCTCGTATTGCTCCCCCAGCACCAAACTTCTCCGGCTTTCGACAGGGAGCAGGTGTGCCTGTACCCGGCGGAAACGGCGACGGCGTCGTGCACGCCCGACACATTCAACGCGGGGAGAACGTTGCCAAGCTGACCCTGACTGGCGTCTCCCCAGCATTGGACGTTGCCACCCGCCAACAGCGCGCAGGTGTGCTGGAGGCCGACGCTGACGGCTACGGCATCCAGGACGCCGGGCACCTTCATCGGCTGCGACATGCCCGACCAGCACTGAACGCCGCCATCCCTCACGACGGCGCAGCCCCCCTGGCTGTAGCCGACACCGAGGCCGCGAGGCGTCGTCTGGATGCCGGCGACAGTGAATGGCTGCCAGCTGCCCTCGCCGCCGTTCCAGCACTGAACGGAGCCTCCCGCCTCAACGGCGCAGGTAATCCTCGAGCCCCGTCCCGAGATCGCAGCCACTTCTTTCAAACCAGAGACGAACTCGATCTGGTCCGTGTCGGACGAGGGCTGACTCGACGGCCAAGATTCACCCCAGCACTGCACGGCGCCACGCCTCAAGAGCGCGCAGGCGTACCAGTAGCCGCCGGCGACAGCCACCGCCTGGTGGATGCCGGGCACCGACACCGGCAGCAATGAGGGCTGCGCGTGAGGGAGCGCTCCCCAACATTGCACCTCGCCGTCACGGAGGACGGCGCAGTTGAAAGACGTCGTGCCTCCGCTCTGGCCGCCCGAGACAGCCGTCCCGCCCGTTTCGATAGCGACCGCGCTAGTCACGCCCGCGACCTGGACGGGCAGGGATGATTGCGCCGTCGTGCCGTTACCGAGCTGGCCTTTATCATTGGCACCCCAACACCAGACGGTACCGTCGTCTTTGAGGACGCAAGTGGAGCTATAGCCTGCGCTAATCGCCTTGGCGATCGAAGGCTGCGGGGCGCCGCCGGTGGTGCCTGCACCAGCAGCGCCCGTCGCGAAGCCGCCCCCGAGAGGCGCGCCGCCTCCGCTCAAACCGCTCGAGCTCCCTCCCTCTCCGGAGCCAACCAACTCCCCGCCACTGCCATCCGACTGGACCCCCAGCGACGAGCGCCCGCCGCAAGCGGAGGCGACGAGCGCTGTACCCAACAACCAGTGGCTCATACCCTGCAGCACTAACACGGCGCGTAGCTTCGCGACCAGCGGCGGCGTGGTCCGAGCACGGGCCTACTTCGCGCAGGCGGTGGGGCTCGCCAAGGTGGCGCCCGCGTACTTTTGCACGGCTGCCTTCACTTGCGCTGCCGGGAGCAAGAACGGTTTGTATTCGTACGGCGGTGTGAAGGCTTTGCCGTCACTCTTTTGATTGCCGCTGCAGCCCTCGAAGAGGTTGCCGGTGACTTGTTGTACTGAGCCTTCGCCCGCTTGCTTGCCGAGGTCGATGGGCTCGGTTTGATCGATGAAGTGGTTGTTCTCGGTGAGCACGTTGCACTTGAAGCCGTTGGAGACGCCGAGCTGCGACTGGCCCACCGCCGTGTCCTCCGTGTACAGGTTGTTGACTACGTGGATTTGCCCGTAGCGGCAGCGTGGCTGTCGTTGCGAGGCCGCCTTCCACCAGTTGAACATGAAGGTGACGTTGAGCTTGCCTTCGCTCTCGGGCTCGTCATCCGACGAGGCGATCAGGTTCGACAAGTTGTGGCTGCCCTTGATCGAGTAGCCGAAGATGCTCCACGTGAAAGTGACGTTGTCGGCGCCTTTGACGACGTCGGCGTTGCCGTCTTGACCGTCCCAGAACTCGGCGTGGTCGACCCAGATGTTCTTGGAGCTGCCCTCGATGTTGATGTTGTCCCACGCCTGATCTTCGTTCGAGCCGGGGCCCCGCACCACGATGTTGCGCAGGATCACGTTGCTGGCGTCCTTGATGTGAATCGCAGCTTTGAGCTGAGTCCCAGGTCTCATGCCGATGATGGTCTTGTTCGACTTGATCTCGAGGCGATCGCCAGAGGTGCCGGACCAGCCGGCGCCCAGCGTGCCGTCGATGTGAATGACACGCGCGGTGCTGTCGGACGCGAATGCCTTGAGGTCGGCAAAGCTCTTGACGACGTTGGGCGCTGCGTTGCCGCCGCCCGTCACGTTGACGGTGCCGCCGGTGCGACCCGAGCGGGTAGCCCAGCCGATCGGCTTGCACTGATCGACGCTCGCGCTATTGCCGCCGCCCGCGCCACCGTTGCCGGCGCCGCCTCCACTCGTGCCGCCGCTGCCGCCCGCGCCACCTGCACCCGCACTGGAGCCTCCACTTCCGCCGTTCGAATTTCCGGCGTTGGTGGTGCCGCCGCCGCCGCCCGCGTCACTGCTGGAGCCACCGTTCGGAGCCGAGCCGGCCGCACCGTTCGAGCCGCTAGCACCAGCCGAGCTACTGCCGCCAGCCACCGCCGCGGCGCCGCTCGAGCTGCCGGACGTGCCTCCCGCAGAGGCGCCGGCACCCGCTATGGAGGGCATACCGCCTGCGCTCGCACCAGCGGTGCCGCTCGATCCGGCCGTCGGTGCCTGCCCATCGGGATCGTCGGCACTGCCGCACGCTCCCACCAGGCCTGCGGCCAGCAGACCGCCCATGGCAATCCGGTAGGAAGAGCGACCGAGAATGCTGGTGGAGGCCGAACAGCCAAATGGGCGAGGGTTACGCATGGGGCAGTGCTCAATGCGCCGGCGAGGCGAATCGATCAAAGTCCGCCCATTTTCCGCGAATTCGACGCAGGTAACGGCGTCAAGGTGAAGCGGCACTGGAACCGGCTCATCCCCTGTACCAAGTGGCTCTGCTGCTCAGCTCGTCCGACTCAACGCGCCGGCCCCATAGACGCGAATGGTAGAGCGCACTGCAAGACATACCGCAGCGAAGATCAAGGCAGGTAGGGGTCGAGAGCCTTGAACCAGATGTCGGCCATCAAGTTGTAGCCGGCTTGGTTGGGGTGCAGGTTGTCGGCGAAGAGCGACTGCTTGTAGTTCGCGTCGTTCGTGAAACCAGCATACATGTCTACCAAGACGATGTGTTGGCCCTTGCTCACGCGCGTCGATACCAGGTTGGGCATCGCGGCGTTGTAGGTCTTGACGGTGTTGTTCGTGCCGTCTGACCGAGTTGGCACGATCTGCGCGAGAACCACGAGGATTTTCGGGTCGGCTGCGTATATCGAGTCGAGCAGCTTGCCGAGTCGGTTCGGCGCGTCTGCGACGTTGTTGTTCCCGTTGATGTCGTTCGTGCCGATCATCAACGTTACGATATGGGGCTTGTAGTTGGGAATGCTCGTGCCGACGAACTTCGCGATCCCGTTGTTGCCCTCGATCGTGAAGCCGCCGTGCCCCTCGTGATTTTTCGGGAACGCCTTGCCGTCGACGGTCGGGACGCTGTAGTCGTTGGCCGAGCCGACGAAGGTAATGTCACGGTTCCCGGCAAGCGCGAGGTGGAACAGCGGCGCTCGATAGCCCCCATTGACGTTGAAGCCTTGGGTGATCGAGTCCCCGAACGGCATGATCTTGCACGCTCCTTCGGCAGGGCAGGGCTGGAAAGCGGGAGCGCCGCCCGCTCCGGCGCTACCACTGGCGCCCGCCGATCCTCCGTTTCCGGCCGTGCCTCCCGCGCCGCCGCCAGCTGCTCCTCCGCTGCCGCCCGATTGGCTCCCGCCGGCGTTGCCGCCGCTCGCTCCGCCCGCGCCGCCCCCGCTAACCCCAGCGCTGCCCGCGTTCGCTCCGCCCGCGCCCGAGGTATTCGGCATACCTCCGGTTGCCGCGCCTGCTCCCCCTGAGCTCGCGCCTGCTCCGGCGCTCGGCGTGCCTCCATTGCCCGCGCTCGGCGTGCCGCCGGTGGCGGTCGCGCCGCTCATGCCGCCGGTCATGGCGCTCGGCGAGTCCGTTGCGTCGCCGCAGGCCGCGAAGAACAGGGCGACGCTGGCGAGACCGACTGCCGATGACAGCTTGGTTCGAGCCAGGCAGTGCACGGTGAACGACGTCTTACGACGGAACGATGACGACTTGCTGTTCATGAGAAAGGGGCTCCGGGAGGGCGCAGGGCTTACGCCTTCCTTGGGTAGCTCCAAACGCGGTGAGGTTCCAGTCCAGCCTTACGGAATAGTCCGCTGGGCGAGGAAAGAAGTCGAGGCACGCGGGCAGCGCCGCGCAGTGCCTGAGGCGCCTACCACTTGAGGGGTATTCCGAAGCTCCCCGCTCGACGGCAATTTGTCGCTGGATTTTCCTAGGAGGTTCGATGCGCATTTTGAATTTGAGACTGTGGGCAGTGGTGTTGGCTTCGCTCGGGACAGCGGCGTTCACGGGCTGTAGCTCGAACGATCAGCATGCTAGCCGGGAGTCCGTCGGGACGCTGAACCTGAACCTGACTGGCACGAGCAGCAGCGGTAACCATTACCGTTTGAGGAACGCCGTCTTCCAGGTCAACGGCCCTGACGACCTCGCGCTGTTCTCGGACGATGACGTGAACGCCTCGACGATCCGCCAGACGCTGGCGGTGGGCGATTACATCGTCGAGCTCAGCGACGGCTGGTCGCTCCAACGAGAGCGCGCGGGTAGGTTCGAGGCGGTGAACGCGGCCGTGACGTCAGCCAACCCCGTCGGCTTCGCGATCGCAGAGCAAGGCGTCACGGGCGTCGTCTTCCGGTTCAAAGCAGGCGACGACGTGATCGAGCTCGGTCACGGGGTGCTCGAGCTATCGATCGGCGTCGAGGACGAGGGGTGTCAGGCGGGGGACGTGCTGTGTGGCAGCACGTGCACCGACGTTTCGAGCGATTCCGAACACTGCGGCGCCTGCGACGCCAGCTGCGGCGAAGGTGAAATCTGCTCTGCTGGCGCGTGCAGCTCGAACATTTTCAGTGAGTCGTTCACGCGGGGCCAGGACAGCGCTGCTCAGTGCTCACGCTGGGATGATTTCCGCTCCTCGATCGGGACGGGGCCGTTCTCGTCGATCACTCTTCGGGGTAGCCAAGATGTCGTCGGTCAGACTTGCACCGGCCCCGACGCGCAGAGCCTCTGCGAGGCGCTCCGCGACGGATCTGCGTTCAGCACCTTCTGCGACGGCACGCCGTGGGATGTGGGACCCTGCGGCGACGGTATCGAGCTGACCACCACCGGCACCGTCTGCGCCTGCAACGTCGGCAGCACCGCTCGGCCCTGTATCGGCGGCCCGCTGTGGGGTGGCATCAACGACGACACTTGCGGCGCGAGCAGCCAAACCATCGAAGTGCTCTGCCAGTGACTTCACACACTCCAGCGCACCTACGCGCCGCTCGTTTGAGAGGGAACGCTCTGCGACACGGTGTCCTGCTATCACCCGTTCATGCGAGGAGGGCACTCGAGAAATTACCATGAGCAAGCCGTGCGCTCCCTCACGGATGACCAGTATGGCTGAATGGAGGACAGCCCGGTTAAGTTGTTCCCTTTGTTGAAGGGACTGCTCAGTGACTAGAAGAGCTGCACCTCGAGGCGCCCATGAGCGCTTGGTCAGGCTGTGCCAACTCCTGCTGCTACTGAGTCGACATCGGCATGGCCTCGCGCTCGATGAGCTGCGCTCCGAGCTGGCTATCTCACGCAGTACCTTTTTTCGTGATCTCAAGGTCCTGCAAGACGCCGGCGTTCCCATCGATCAGGAGCAGGGCCGGTACCGATTTCTCAACGCGTCAGAGCTGCCGCCGTTGGGGCTCACTGCGGAGCAACTGGCGGCGCTCCACCTCGCTCGGCGTCAGCTCGTGCCGCTCGGCGGCAGCGTGCTGCTAAACGAGCTCGATCGCTTCCTGGGGTCGCTGGGGCTGACGTCCAAGCCCCAGCCCCAGCAAACGTCGTTCGTGTTTGCTGAACCTCGTCGGGCCCTCCCTGAGCCCAAGGTCGTTCGCGCCGTGGAAAAAGCGCTCCGCTCGCGTCGTCGGCTGTTCATCGAGTACCGCGCGGCGACTCGACATGGCGCGGTAACACGCGTTCACATCGAGCCATTGCTCGTCAGTGTCGCGGAGGCAGATCCGTATGTTCGCGCTTTCTGCGTCGAGCGAAAAGGCGAGCGGACTTACAGCCGTATTCAGAGCGCGCGTGTCACGGCTGAGCGCGCCTCTTACCCGCGGAAGTCGTCGGAGCCCGCCCCCTTCGACAGGGCGGTGAAGGCGTGGTCCGGATCCTCTGAGGTGGTGAAAGTGCGGCTGGATGCTGATGTCGCTTGGCGAGCACGCGAGTACCCGTTGCCTGGCCAAACCGAGCACCCGAACGCCGACGGGAGCGTCGTGCTTCGGGCCGAGGTGGCCGGACTCGTCGAGGTGCGGTCTCGCATCCTCGCCTGGGGAGCGGCGGCCGAGGTCCTCCAGCCGCGGCAGCTTCGCGACGAGGTGCGCGCCGAGCTCGCGGCGGCGCTCCGTAAGTACGATGGCCCAGGCCCAAGCAAGGTGCGCCCCCGAGAAATCGAAAACGGTCGAGAGCGGCAGTCTCACACAGGGTGAGACTCGAGCAGGATAAACCAGGGGAATGACCTCTTTACGGCGGATACGACGCTGATGCGCGTGCGTGCGGGCCTGGATTGGGGCGGGGCTACGACCGTCGGCGCCCACGACGACGTGCCCGGCAGCGGCAGCATTGGTCAAGTAACGTGGGGCCCCGGGCAACTCCTCCGCGACCTGGAGCTGCGCCTCGGCCTCACTCAGAACCCGGCGCCGCAAGCCCTTCGCGTCGCGCGCTGGCAACAGCGAGTCGCGGCGGTGGCGAAAGCGGGGCGGTACTACTCACGCTCGTTCGAGATCGATTCACTCGGTACCTCCGAATCATTGCTGCATTTGCGGGACTTGCTCGTCGAAGCCGGGTGGGAGGGCGAAGGCATCGAAGGCGGAGGCAAGCGGCTCGACGCGCTGTGCGAGCTCGAGCAGCTCGCCGCTGCACCCCTGCCTGGGGGAGTGGCGGATCGCTTGGCCGCCGTGCACCGCGTTCTCGAAGCCGCCCCTCGCCGAGCCTACGCAGAGATAGAGCTGGCAGAATCCGTCGAGCTATGGCCGGGGCGATGGCAGAGCATCTTCAAAGTGCTCGAGCGTGCCGGAGCGACGCTCACCCGCGCTCACTGCGCGCTCCCGGGCGCACCGCGCGACACGGACTTGGGTCGGCTCCAAGCCGCGCTCGAAGCGCGCTGTGGTGCGGTAGCAGCTCGAGGGGACGGTTCGCTCCTGCACCTCACGGCCGAGACGAGCTGGGAGGCAGCCTGCGCTGCCGCAGCGGTCGTGGCTTCGCTGCCGGGAGAGCGCGTGCTGGTCGTGCGCGAAGGCGATCGCGCCGCGCTCGACGGGGCCTTTCGGGCCCACGGCCTCCGTACCTTGGGCCTCGTTTCCGAGGGAGTCTGGCACTCCGCCGCGCAGGTACTGCCCCTGGCCCTGGAGCTCGCCTTCGAGCCCAAAGATCCGAGCCATGTCCTCGAGCTGCTCACTCTGCCGGGTGGACCCTTCCAAGGCCGTGTTGGGCACTCGCTGGCGCGAGCTCTCGGAGATGCGCCCGGGATCGGGAGCCCGCGCTGGGAGGCGGCCAAGGTCGAGCTTCGGGCGGACGAAGCGCACCCCGAGCGAGCGCGTTCGGTAGCGATGGTGGAGGAGTGGCTCGAAGGGCGGGGCGCCGCGCTCCGCGAAGGCGCGCCGAGGCCCGCACTGATCGCCGTTGCAGAGCGAGTGCGAGGCTGGCTGCTGTCGCGCATCGCAGTCACTCCTGACGACGTGACGTTGCTCGGCGCCGCCCATCAGTGCGCTGCACTTGCCAGCGCGCTCGCCGACGACCCGCGTGCGGCGCTTCGTTTACCCGAGGTCCGTAAGCTGGTGGCCACGGTGCGCGCCTCGAGCCCATCGGCGGAAATCTCCCCTGAACAAGCCGGTCGCTGCGCGCAGGTCGCGTCGGTGGCCGGCTTGTGCGCACCGTGGCCCATCGTCGTGTGGTGGGGGTTCGACGACCGCGCGACTGGCGGCGCTCGCGCGCCGTGGCGGAGCTCGGAGCTGGCCGCGCTGCGTCGCGCCCGCCTCACTTTTCCCGAGCCGCTCTCGCTCCTCGCTGAGCGCGCTGCCGCCGCCCGTCGCGCCTTCGCCTGCGCGACCGAGCGCGTCATCTTCGTGAGCGCGCGGACCGAGAAAGGGTCCCCCCTTGGCCACCCTCCGCTTTGGGACGAGCTCACGGCGCATCTCGACTCCGGGTCGTTGTCTCGCCTCAGCATCACCCCGCATGACCTGCTTTCGGGCCACACCGCTCAGCGGCTTGCCCCGGCGCTCGCCCACCGGCCGAGCGTGGCGTTGCCCGGAGGCCGAGCCGAGTGGCTACCCGACTGCGACATCGCACCGCTCGAGCGGTTCTCCTACGGCAGCCTGAGCGCCCTCCTCGGGTGCCCCCTGCAATGGGTGCTGCGCTACCGGGCCGCTACCTATCCCGCGGGTCATGCCCTGCCGCACCTACTTCAATTGAACGGCAAGCTCGGTCACCGCCTGGTCGAAGTCCTCCACCAGCGGGCTGAGCTCGAGCTACCGGAGTCCGAGCTTCGCGAACGGTCGGTCGCCGTCCTCGCTGAGCTGTACGAGCGCGAGGGCGCGCTCCTGCTTCGACCTGGTATGGGCTTCGAGCGGGCTCAGCTCGAACGGCAGCTCGTCGGCTCGGTCGTGGAGCTGTCCCGCGCGCTGCGCGACGCAGGGCTCCGGGTCATCGCGGTCGAGCACCCGCTCGAGGTCACCTGGGGCACCTATCAGGTGGAGGGCCGCATCGATTTGGTGGTCGCGCGCGCGGACGGTGCGCACGGCATCATCGACATGAAGTGGGGCATCGCCGCGTACCGCGACCAGCTCGCGCTGGGAGGAGCGCTCCAGCTCGCGCTCTATGCTTTCGGGCACGCGACCCGGCGCGGTGCTTCGGAGTTGCCGGAAGTAGCCTATTTCTCGCTGAAGCAGGGCAAGCTCCTCGGAGTGGCGGCGAGCCTGCTGCCGAGCACCGAGGTCATCCGAGGTCCGAGCTTGGCTGATACCTGGGCTCGCGCGGAGCGGTCGCTCGCTCGAGCGCAGCAGAAGGTCGCTACGCGGCGCCTCCCGGTCACTGGGCTCCGTCATTCTGTCCCGCTCGCCGCTGCGCTGGGAGTTTCCGATTCCGAGCACCACGCGCATTTCTTGCCCAAGGCGGGGGAGTCTTGCACGTACTGCGGCTTCGATTCCCTGTGTGGGCGACGTTGGGAGACTCTGTCGTGACCTCGTCGCAAGCACCGCGTGCGACTGGTCTGCGCCTCGTCAGCGCCAGCGCGGGAAGCGGCAAGACGTACCGTTTGACCGAAGAGGTGGCCAGCGCGGTCAGCCCGGATTCACCCATCAGCATCGCCATCGAAGGTCTGGTCGGCGTCACCTACACGAAGAAGGCTCAAGCCGAGCTCGAAGCTAGAATTCGGCAGAAATTGCTGCAAGAAGGGCACTTCGAGCGCTCCGGTCAGCTGCCGCTCGCGCTCCTCGGCACGGTGCATGCCGTCAGCCTGCGCCTCCTCAAAGAGTTCGCGCTCGACGCAGGGCTGTCCCCCGAGGTCGACGTCATCGCCGGTAACGACGGTCAGCGGCTCCTCCGCGCCGCCCTCGAGCGCGCGTTGCCGCCCGAGCTGCGTGATGCGCTGGAGCGCCTGGCGCACGAGTTTCAGCTCAACTGGGACGCTCGTTTCAGCCGCTACGACTGGGTGACTCCGGTCGATGACATCATGACACTCGCCCGCAGCAATCGCATCGAGCCCTCGCGACTTCCAGAAATGGGCCGCCGCTCGGCGGAGACGCTGCGCGCTCTCTTGCCGCCCTCGGCCCTCGATGGCGCAGCCCTCGAGCAGGCGCTCGAGCGCGCCCTCGAATCAGCCATCTCGCGTCTGCCTGCCCCCGGCGACGAAACCAGCAAGACCTCGAGCTACCTCACGTTCTTGCGCTCCTGCCTCGAATCTTGCCGGCGCGGGAGGCTCCCGTGGAGCCAGTGGGCCAAGCTCGGCCGCGAGGAGCCCGCGAAGAAATCAGCCGCGCTCGCCGAGGCCGTGCAAGATGCCGCGTGCGCGTACGAAACGCATCCACGCTTCGTCGCTCACCTGCTCGAGCTCACAGAGCGACTCTTCGAAGCGGCGCAGATCGGTTTGGCCGCCTACGCTGACTGGAAGGCCGAGCGCGGCCTGCTCGACTACGTCGACATGATTGACCGAGCGCTGGACGTGGTGAGCACGGCCGACGTCGCAGCTGAGCTCCGCGAACGCCTCCAGCTCCTCGTCGTCGACGAGTTTCAAGACACGAGTCCCATCCAGCTCGCGCTCTTCATGCGACTCCACGACCTGTGCGGTCGCTCCGTCTGGGTCGGAGACCGCAAGCAATGCATCTTCGAGTACGCGGGCGCCGACCCCACGCTCATGGACGCCGTTGCTCGCTGGGTACTCGAGAACGGCGGCCAAGGCGAGCGCCTCGAGCAAAACCATCGCTCTCGCCGCGAGCTCGTGAGCTTCAACAATAGCCTGTTCTCTACGGCCCTCGCGCCTCAAGGCTACGCGGTGGCAGAGGTGGTGACTGCCGCGGCTCGCGAAACCCATGGCGGGCTCGCGTCGCTCACCGCGCTCGGCCTCTGGTGGCTCGAGGGTGACGACGCTCAGGCTCTCGCCCTCGGCGTCGCCCGCCTCCTCGAGACCCCCGAGCTCACGCCCGTCCTCGAGCGCGGCGCCGCGCGAACGCGCCCGGTTCGTGCTGGCGACATCGCGGTCCTCGTCTACTCCAACGCGGAGGCCGCCCAGCTCTCCCTCGCGCTCATGGCTCACGGCATCCCCAGCGTGCTCCCCCGAGTCGGGCTCCTCGTTACCCCAGAGGGTACGCTCGTCTCCGCGGCGCTGCGCTTCCTCGTCGACCAGCGCGACTCCCTCGCCAGCGCCGAGCTCGATGCCTTGACCGGATTCGCCGGCCATTCACCCGACGAGTGGCTCACCCAACGCATCCGAGCCAGCGCCGAAAAGACCGAGCCCGCGCTGACTTCGCCTTGGCGCGCGCCGCTCGACGAGCTTCGGGAGCAGCTCCCGATCCTCTCTCCCGCCGAGGCACTCGACCGCGTCCTCTCCGTCCTCGACGTCGCGTCATGCGCCGTGCTTTGGCCCGATCCCGAGCAGCGGCTCGCCAACCTCGAGGCTTTGCGCGCCCTCGCCGCCGACTACGAAGAGCGCTGCGACTACCACAGCGATTCGGCTACCCTTCAAGGACTCCTCCGCTACTTCGACGAGACGCAGCAGGTCATTCGCCAGCGGGGCGAAGAGCGCGCCACCGACGAGCAACACGTCGCCGCCAGCGCCGACGCGGTCACCATCTCCACCCTCCACAAGGCCAAGGGCCTCGAGTGGCCGGTCGTCATCGTCTCGAGCCTCGATCGTCCTCGTCGGCGCGATGCCTTTGACGTCACCCCCGAGACAGACCGTGACTCGTTCGACGCCGCCGAGCCCCTCGGCGGTCGCTGGATCCGCTACTGGCCCTGGCCGCTAGCCAAACAATCGCGCAGCTCCGGCCGCCTTGCTGAGCGCGCCGCGGCCTCCTCTTTCGGGCGCGCCGTGAGCGAACGCGATCACCGCGAACGCGTGCGCCTCCTCTACGTCGCCTTCACTCGCCCTCGCGACCACCTCGTACTCGCCGTCCCCCTTCTCAAGAAAGGGCCCAGCACCGCGTGGCTCGACGAGCTGCGCGACGCCCAAGGCCCCCTCATCACGCTGCCCGCACCGGACGCGGCTTCCCCCGAGCTCGCCCTCCGCACTCTCGAGGGGCGCCTCACACTCGCCCCTCGCACCTGGCGCCTGCAAGCCCCCACGAGCCGCGACGATGACGCCTCGGCCCCTGAGCAGCCCGCGTTCGAGAGCACGAGCCGCGCTTGGTACGAGCGCGCGCCGTTCGCCCACCCATCGCTCGCAAACGGCGCAAAAGTCCCGCGCTACCGCATCACCCCGTCGCGCGCCGCCGAAGACTCGCTCGCCCTACCATCACCCCGCGTCGTGAGCACCGCGCGCTTCACGCGCCGGATGGCCTTCACCCACGCCACCGGCACGAGCTGGGACGCGATCGGCACCGCGCTCCACGCCTTCCTCGCCGCCGACTATCACGATCTCACCGCGAACGCGCGGATGACTTTGGCAGAGCGCGTACTCACTAACGCCGACCTTGGTACTATGTTTAACGCCGACACTTTGCTCTCAGCGAGCGACGCCTTCCGTGCTTACATTGAAGATCGCTGGCCGAGCGCCGTGTGGCACCGCGAAGTGCCCATCTCCGCCATCATCCCCACCGAACACGGCGCCCGCCGCATCGAAGGCAGCATGGACATGCTGTTGGAAACGGCGCACGGATACGTCATCGTCGACCACAAAAGCTTCCCGGGAAAACAAGACCAGTGGGCCCAGCGCGCCCTCGGCTACGCACCACAACTTCTAACGTATGCAAAAGCGATTCAAACGACGGGCGGCACCGTGCTCGGCATGCTGGTGCACTTCACGGTGGGCGGCGGGATCGTGGAGGTGGGGGGTGAGTAGGCTACGGGACTCGCGATTCCGCGGTGTATCCCAGCGCTTCCGCCACATCGTCGGCTTCCAGGTCGGGGTAGAGCGCAAGGATTTCCGATACGGACACGCCGTCAGCGACGAGCTGGGCGATCACGGAGACGGGGATGCGCAACCCGCGGATGCACGGAGCGCCGCCGAGTTGGTCCGGGCGTACCGTGATCCGGGGGAAAGCCATGCGGGGATGCTAGCAGCCCCGGCCGTTCGGGGGGCTGGACGGGTTCTGCTGAGCAGCGGGGACATGAGCGGCGCCGTTTGCCCGCGGGTCGGCAAAGGACGAAGCCTCACCTTGGAGAGGGGAGTCGCTGGCGAATGAAAGGCGCAGAGCTTGGCCAAGGAACCGGTCTGGGGACGGCGGCGTGCGAATGGAGGTGGCCACGATGAATGATTCACGAGGGCACTCCTTTAAGGAATTCTTCCAGCTCGCGACTGGGTTCGCACCTTACGGGTGGCAGCTTCAGGTTGCCGTGGACGGACTGCCTGATGTTCTCCCGGTGCCCACCGGCCTTGGCAAAACGGAGGTCGCTCTCGCGTGGGCCTGGCGCCTACTTGTCGACAAGAAACAGGAGCCACTGCACCTCGTGGTCTGTCTCCCTATGCGCAGCCTGGTGACACAGACCGTGCAGCGGTTGAAGGCTTGCTTCGTCGCGATCAAGGCGAAAAGGCCGGAGATCGACGTCGCGGTTCATCAGCTTATGGGTGGGGCCATCGATGACGAATGGGTTGGCCACCCTGATAGTCCATGGGTGCTCGTTGGCACGCAGGACCAACTTCTTTCGCGCGCTCTGAACCGTGGCTACTCGATGAGCCGCTTCGAGTGGTCCGTTCACTTTGGCCTACTCAACAACGACTGCCGGTGGCTGATCGACGAGGTCCAGCTCATGGGGCCGGGCCTGTGGACGACGTCGCAGCTCGACTGGATGCGGCGCAAGCGGTTCGAGTCGCTGAAGCCGTGCCCGACGACTTGGATGAGCGCCACCCCAGGTACGTCGTTCCTCGGTACCACGGATCGAGTGCGCGACGCGCTCGCCGAGCCATCGGACGAGCAGATCGCGTTCGAAGGCAAGCTCAAAATCGCGCTTGATCGTGACGAAGGACTCAACTGGTGGCGTGCGGCGAAGCGCCCTCTGGCGTGGTGGCAGAGAGAGGCAGACGCGCCGCCGATGACCGGCAAAGGCAAGAAGGGAAGTGCCGCAAAGTCCGCCGTAGCGCCGGCTGTCACGCCGGAAGCTATCGCCGCCTCCGTCAAGGCGAAGCACATGGCTGGCACGCTCTCACTCGTCATCTGTAATACCGTCGACATGGCGCGTGACGTATTTCGCGCGTTGTCTTCGGTCGACCAAAAGGTGCTTCTCACGTCGCGGTTTCGTCGCGCGGACCGCGCACGTCACGAGCAGCGCCTTATCGATTTCGATGCCCAGCGGAAGGCAAGCGCGCTACCGGAGCGCGACCCAGGCCTCATCTGTGTAAGCACGCAGGTAATCGAAGCGGGCGTAGATATCTCGGCGCACCGCCTCTTTACCGAACTCGCGCCATGGCCGTCGATGCTGCAGCGCCTGGGTAGATTGAACCGAAAGGGAGACGACCAGGACGCTCAGGCTTGGGTCTGGGAGACGCCGAAGGAAGGCGGCAACAAGAAAGCCGAGCGCATCGGGCCATACGAAGCCGCAGATATCGATCGATCCAAGAGGCTCGTTGACGCCTTCGCCACACTTTCTCAACATAAGTCGTTCTCGGAGACTATCGCTGCGCTGAGTGCGAGCCAGCGAAAGGACTTGACCGAGGCACTCGAGCCAAAGCTGACCCCGCTGCCGCGCGCGCTCGATGTCCACGGATTGTTCTCTACCGAGCGTGACCTCCACGGCGGATTTACTGATGTCAGCGCTTTCGTGCGCGGTACGGACCCCAACCTCGATCTAACCGTGTTCTGGCGCGACTGGCCTGGTGAGGTTCCGCCACATGGGGACGATCTCGACGGTCCTTTCCTCGACCCAGCGAACGAAGGTTGCCCCGTATCCTGTTTCGGTCAGCGCGGCGTCCAGAAGCTGCTCGAGATCAGCAAGGGCAAGGCATGGCTATGGGACGACGAGGCGGATCGTTGGGAACGCGCGAATCATTGGGACATCCGCCCTGGCATGCTAGTCATGGTGAAGCGAGACGTCGGCGGTTACGACGAGACCCACGGGTGGACGGGCGACAAGTCGGACGTGCTCGAGGAAGTGCCACGCGCCGGGCGTGGGGCGACCCTCCAGAGCGAAGCGTGGACTGAGGTCGGCTACTGGTCGACGCTCAAAGATCACCTCAACGACGCAAGAAATGAGGCCGAGAAGCTCTGCGCTGCGCTTTCGTTGACGGGCGATCTGCAAAAGGCTGTCGTGGAAGCTTCCGGCCTACATGACCTCGGAAAGGCGCATCCGCAGTGGCAGGCCAAGTTGCCTGATCGCTCGGGCATCCCCGACGCGCTGCTCGCCAAGAGCCCGCGGATCGTCGCCGTTGATGTAAGGGGCGATGTAGCCGCCGTCCGCGCAGCGTTCGTCAAGCTTCGACCGCAGGCCCTTTCTCTGTCGTCTGAACGACGTCGACGTGACCGCGTCGACGTCGTTCGTCTTCGGTGGGCCATTGAAGACAGGCTCAGCGACGCCGAGCTCAATTCGCTACGCACTGTCGCCGAAGCTCTGTGGGCCGGCCATCTCCAGTTCCGTCCCGGGCTTCGCCACGAGGTCGCCTCCGCCCTCGCGATGTGGCGGAAGTACAGCGACAGCGAGATAAAGCCATATCCGGCACTCGCGGTGTACTTGGCCGCCACGCATCACGGAAAGGCGCGCACCGTGATGCGCTCGACGACAGGCAAGGGCGATGACGTCTTCGGCGTGCGTAGCGAGCCCAGTTCGCTCACGGTCGGGGACGAGCAATGGCCACTCGACTTCTCGATAGCCAAGGACGGGGCCGAGGGACGGTGGGAGGGTGAGGAGTTCGTGATGACCGGCCCCGGCTGGACGGGCCTCGTCGCCGACCTGCTGGGCCCGTGGCGGCCAGATGAGCGGAGCGACGCTGGCGCAGTGCCGAAGGGCGAGCCGAGGCACCTCGGTCCCTTCGCGCTCGCGTATCTCGAGGCGCTCGTCCGCGTAGCGGACTGGCGGGCGAGTGCGGAGCCGAGCGCGGCCACTAAGCCCAGTGAGGTGCGCGATGGCCGATGAACTTCGGCTGCCGGCGCTGGCGCTGCCCGGTCTCTCGCCCGATTGCCTCGGCAACTACCTCGCGTCGCTCGGCCTCTTGCGAGTGCTGTCTCGCAGGTGGCCGAGCACGCGGATTGCGTGGCGAGACGAGGTGCTGCAGGTCGTTGGCGGCCCGACGACGCTCGATGAATTGATCGACGAGCTTGTGCGGATCGCCGCAACACAGACCAACGCCGACGTTGGCGAGCGCGAGTGGACCCAGTATGTCAAGGCGTGGTCGGACGCACAGAAGGAGGGTACCCAGGCCAAGTCGGGAGTGCCTCTGGCAGCATGGCAAGCCGCCGCGCAGGAGTCCGAGCTTCAGTTATTCGCTGCTCACGCCGTGCCCCACGCTCGCGTGAGCTTTAACCCGCTCCTTGGCAGTGGCGGCAACGCGGGGCGCCGAGACTTCGCTGCAGGCTGGAAGAAGGCTGTCAACGCTCTCGGAAGCGCCATCAGCGCCCTGAAGCAGGCAAGAACGGAACACGCGAGTGCCCTATCGGCAGCCGACCAAGTTCGTAACTCCGCGCTGGAGAAGGTGGGGGAGAAGTATCGAGAGGCGATCACCAAGGCGGCCAGCGGTCGCACGGAGGCCGCGCGCACCACGGCGACGAGCAAGGCTGACGACGCTCGTACCGAGGGAAACGAGAAGGCCCACGACAAGCATGGGGCCGCCGTTGAAAAGGCAAACGACGCCTTCCGCAAGGTTGTCCAGCCCCAAGACCAGCTCAAGATTCTGCTGAGAGGGCAGCCCTCCGACTGGATCGTCGAGAAGCTCGGGGCAGGATCGTGGTTCAGCGAAGCCACGAAGGTCTACAATAGCGGTCAGTCACCTGCGCGCGAAGGGCAGGTTTCGCCGTGGGCGATGGCACTTGCCTGCGAAGGGTTGGCGCTGCTAGCCGGCGGTCCTTCTCGACGACTCGGGGCTCGGTCTGCGCGCGCCGTCGGCGCCTTCCCCTTCGTCACGCAACCCATCGCTGCGAGTGCTGAGAAGGAAGCTGACCGACTCCGAGGCGAGATCTGGACTCCGCTGTGGAGCCGACCGATGTCGCTCGTCGAGGCCAGTACGTTGTTCGCACGGGGGCGCGCTGAACTACATGGTCGCGGAGCCCTCACCCCCGCGGCCTTCGCCACGGCGATCCGAATGCGCGGCGTGGATGCCGGCGTCAGTGAGTTCCGCCGCTTCACGCTGGGCCGCACGACCAGCTCGAACACGTTCGAACCTCGACTGGAGGCGCGATTCTCCCTTACGGCGGGGGGTGAAGTCGGCGCAGCGGCTTCGGCGATGCTCGAGCGAGTCGCCGCGCTGATTGAGCAGCGCGGCTTTCCGCGGGACGGCAAGCGCTTCGTAGGGCTTCGTGGCCCTATCGAATCGGCGCTACTCGACGTTGCTGCTCAGCCGACCAACTCCGAAGCAGGCGTCGCCCTGCTCGACGCGGTCGTTAGCGCGCTGGATCGCATCGACCGCAACCGTAGCTTCCGCGAGGGTAAGCTCCGCTGGGAGCCGCTGCCGCTCGAGTGGCTACCTTCTTTGTTCGCTGATGAACAGCCTGGCGTCGAGGCACGGCTCGCCTTGTCGCTCGTGTCGGCCTTCTCGGTCGCACAGCCCTTCGCCACCTATCGTTTCGGCATCGAGTGGAAGTACGGCCAGGCCTACGCGAACTACACGCACACGGAGCGTCCTCCGGCGCGCTGGGTTTGGGGACCAGGCGAGCTGGCTCAAGTCCTTGTAGTTGTGTTGTCGAGAAGACTCCTCGACCAAGAGGCGGACGCGGACAGCCCCCATCAATGTGGCCGCGCCCCGCTTGCGGCAACGCCGTCACAGGTGCAGCAGTGGCTCGCCGGTGATCTCGACGAGTCGCTGTTCTCTGCTTGGCTCTCGAGACTTGCGCTCTTTGACTGGAGGAGCTGTCCTCAAAGGGTTAGAGCGCTAGTCCCGGGGGAGGACAGAGTGCTTCAAGCTGATGGCGAACTAGCTTTGCTCGGGCTCATCCAGCCGCTTGTCGATCAGCGCCCCTTGGTTATCCGAGACCTGTTTCCGCACGACGTTCTGTCACAGGAGACGGGCGCCCGAACGACGGAGGCTGCGCGCTCGCTCGTCACGCTGATCCGTGCCGGCAACCTCGACGCTGCTCTCAGGCTGACGAGTAGCCGCTACGCGATGGCGGCTGCACGCCTCGCAACGTTCGACGTGCCATTCGCCATACACCATCCCGACCGTCTCGCTGCGGCCCTACTGTTTACCATCTCGGACCACCATCGAGCGGGCCTGTTCGAACGCTGGCTTCGTCCTCGACGCCGGCCACAAAGAGGAAAAGCACATGTCTGAAGCAGAAAAGAAGCGCGCGCCGAAGATGCTCACTCCCTCCGACGTCCTGACGGGCGAATCGCCGCTTGTGCTGACGGCGACGCTCGAGCCGATCGTCGGTGACCGATTCCAGCCCGCGGGGTTCCCCGAGATTGGCCACGTCATCTACAGGGCCCCGCGCGAGGATGGCAGCACCGAGAACGTCTGCATCGTCGACAGCGCGGCGAGTATGGCCAATCACCTTGAGAGGGTCTGCCAGCGTGGCGCTCACGATCTCGACCTCGTCGATGAGCTCAGCAGGATGCCGCACATCCGCTGCGTGACGAGCGCGACGGAGGGCAAGGAGCCGACGAAGGACCGCGAGGTCGTGGTCACCAGTATTACCGAGGGACACCGCATCGCATCCGATTACTTCCTCGACGGCGTCATCCTCAACGGAGACGCGAAAGCAACAAGGAAGAACAAGGATGGGCAGGATGAGCCGCTCACGCTAAGGCAGAACCTCGTTGACCGCTTTGGCATTGTCCTTCCCGACGGAAACAAGGCGCATCCGCCGGCCAACCAGTGGTGGAATGTCTTCAAGACGATCTTCGAGGTCGACCCCAATTCGCTCGTTCACGGCGTACTGTTTCCCAAGTGGCAGATCAAGATTCCGCGCGCGCTCACCGCGCACATTGAGGCGTTCGGAGCTAGTCGCGTCGATCGGTCTGGTGTGAAGTTCGATCGGCTCGACAAGACGACCTCCGGGCAGCCGATCTTCGCCGTGGACGACGCGACCGCCGAATCGATTCGCGCGACGTTCGTTCTCGACGTTCGCCTCATCCGCTCTTTCGGGCGCAAGAAGCGCGAGGACACGGTCGGCCTTTCGGAGCAGCAGCAGGAGTTTCTCGTCGCGCTCGCGCTCTGGAAGATCCAGAGGCTCCTCGCGGAGCCCTTCCGCTTCCGGTCCGGCTGTCACCTCCGTTGCACGACACTCAAGAGCTACGATCAGGAGGTCGAGTTCGACGTCGACATTGGGACAGCAATCACCGCGGCGGGCTTCGGTACGCAGCCCGTCACGGAGGTCTTCTGGCCGCGTGAGGAGCTATACCGAGAAGGTCCAGTCGAAGCCGCGAGGGGCGCCGTCGACGACGAGGCATCGGAAGAGAACGAGGGATGAAGATCGTCCTCCGACAGCAGTTCATCCTAGGGCGATTCCACGCTACACCGTGGCGCGTGAACCCATTCGACGACGCCCACGGCGAATGGCCGCCGAGCCCGTGGCGACTCGTTCGGGCTGTCACGGCGCGCTGGTACCAGTGGGCGCGCGAAGCGGAAAGGGAACCCGAGTTCGCGCTGCTCGAGAGGCTGCAGAGCGCGCTGTGCAAGAGCACCTACGCGTTCCATCTGCCGCCCTACTCGAGGAAGGGAACGCCGCTGAGGCAGTACCACCCGACTGAGTTCGCAATGGACGCCCCGAACTGGCGTGACCAAGGCGTTTTCGCCAGGGCCCCAAAGATCCCCAAGAAAGGGAAAAAGGGACAGCAGGGCGAGAAGGAACTCTCCGAGGATGAGAAGATGATCGAGAAGCAGGTCAAGGATCTCGGCATCAAGAAGCTGTCGCTTACGATCAGTGACGACGGGAAATGGACGATCGAGGTCAAGACCCTCAAACAAGCGGCACGGGATGAGGCGAGCATCCGTCGTCTTGAGAGAGTCCTCGGTCACCCGACAAGTGGATGGGACCGGATCTCTGACGCCGGCATACGCAGCTACGGAACCAGCCTTGTACAGGACAACTATTGGTGCGTGTCGCCCAATTCCCCCGTGTGGTGGTTCATAGAGGGCGATGACTGGGTTGACGAGCTGCGGGCGGTGCTATCCCAGTGCCTCGCGCGCATGACCTACTTCGGGCGTGCGGAGACTCTGACGCACATTCGCATGGCGCGCTTGCCCGACGAGATTCCTCAAGCCAACTGCACGCTCGCTGACAAGCGCACGGTGGGCGCAGTGCCCGTGCTGTCCCCGCTCAACGAGGCAACACGCGAGGACATCGAGCGCACGACCGACAATCCCGAGGCGGTTAGGCGAGCTGTTCCGCCCGGCGCGCAGTGGCTCTACGCCGTGCGACCCGAGCGTCCCGTGGCCCGCGAGCGTCGTCGAGTGCCCCAGCATCACCGCAGCTGTCACCTCATCCAATTGGCGATTGGGTGGAACGTTACCCCTGAGCCTCGCGCGATTGTCCGACTTACCTCTCGATTTCGAGGGGCGGTGCTTCGCGAGCTGCTGTCGTTGAAGACAGGTGACGCTTCGTCCAATTGGACGAGAGCCAGCCGCGACGTGCGCGAGGCACTTGCTGATATGACGGGTAAAGACGCGAATGGCGACGCGCTAAAGGGCCATCGTCATGCGATATTCGTTGCTTGGTGCGAGAACGGACAGCCGACGCGCCTCATCGTGTGGCGTGGTGCACGCGCTTTTGATGCCGACGAGCAGGAGGCGATCTTCCTCGCTGCCGCCCGCGACGTGTCATGGGCTGCAGCGGGTTCAGACTCCGACGAGTGGAAGGTTCGGCTTGTTCCCCTCGATCGAGCTGTGGCGCCACCACCAGGATTCGACGTTCAATCGTCGAAGGTCTGGGAGACCGTGACGCCCTTCGTCCCGCCGCGCCATCACCTTAGGGGAGGCAAGGAACGTGAAGGTGAGTCAATCGCCGACCAGGTTCGCCGCGAGATTAGAAGCCGTCAGATCGCAGAGGATGTGGAGGTTGAAGTTCTAAGCCCGACCAAATGGGTAGCGGTACACGTACCTCGACGGCAAGCGAACAAGCCTGCATTCGTCGGCGATCGCCGGGGTCAGATGCTTCGTTTACACTTCGCCACACCGATAGTAGGTCCCGTTTGCTTAGGGCACTCAAGTAGCTTTGGCTTGGGACTTTTTCGACCGGTTGCGGAGGCCGAGCCGTCGTGAGCAGATGCATCCGGAGACTCAGCGTCGAAGGCGGGGCCGGGATGCAAGACCCGCCCCTTAGGCGCGATACTGGACTTGTGACGATCCGAGTTGCTCTTGGCGGAGAGGCTCGCGCCGAGACGGCCTGGCTGGCGGCAAGGCGACCAAGGAGCCGACGTCCTTCGAGCTTCCGTGAATCACGCGCGCCTGCACGCTCATTGTCCCCACAGGCGTTTCAAGTGCACGTCGATCGCCTCGAATGGGGGGATACGGATGATTGCGTCACCCCCATGCGTAGCCAGCAGCACCCAGTAGCCACCCTCGAGCCGATAGACCTCAAGGGTTTCGCTGAGCGGATCTACGAGCCACAGGTGTTGGATGCCAGCGCGGGCGTAGACTGGCAGCTTCTTGGTGCGGTCGAAGCGACTGGTCGAGGGCGAGAGAATCTCGCAGACCCAATCGGGGGCGAGGGTGAGGTAGGGCTCGCGTGGCGGCGAGGGCAAGCGATCGCGCCGCCAGCCACCGAGGTCAGGCACGACGACGTCGTCGGTGAGGTGGATCTCGGGCTCCGCGAGAATCCACCAGCCACCGGGGCCGCCATCTCCGAACTGCATGCGCGGAAGCAGCGACGCGCCCAAAGCGGACGCACTCATGGCGTGGGGAATGGCTGGGCGCGGGCTCACCTGCAGCTCGCCGTCCACGATCTCGCCTACCAGGTTCTCCGGCAACGTCGCGATGTCTTCGTAGGTCGCGGGGCGCCGGGCTGGCGACGTCATGAGGGCAGGGTAGCACGCGGTGTCGCGCGCGTCCGCGATGCTCGGTCAAATGCCTCTGACCACCGCGAGGACGCCAATGCCCCTCCAGGAGCATGCCGTGACTGACTCCAGCCGAGCGCCAGCCGCTGAGAGCTCCGTCGCGGCGCCCAGCGTGGATCCTGGTTCGGCTCGCGCGAAGGCGCTTCCGCGCCAGTTGCCGCTCTTGCCCGGCCCGGACGCGCCTGACGCGCGGACCGTGCCGGCCCGCATGATCAACGAGGTGCTGTACTGCGAGCGGCTGCTGTACCTCGAGTATGTGCAGGGCGAGTGGGCCGACAACGTTTACACCGCGGACGGGCAGGCGGTGCACCGGCGCGTCAACGAGCAAGAGAAGGCGCTCAAGCCGCCGCCAGATGAAGAAGATGCTTCAGAGGCTCCGCCCTATGTGGCCCGCTCGGTCTCGCTGTCGTCGGAGAAGCTCGGGATCACGGCGAAGATCGACTTGGTTGAGGTGGATGGTGGCAGCGTCATCCCGGTCGAGTACAAGCGCAGCGCGAAGCCGGACTTGCCAGAGGGCGCCTACCTACCCGAGCTTGCGCAAGTGTGCGCGCAGGTGTTGCTTCTACGGGAGCATGGCTACCACTGTGAGCACGGCGAGATTTACTACGCGAAAGACCGGCAGCGAGTCGAGATTGCGATCGGCGACGGACTGATCGCGACGACCCTGCGCGCGGCTGAGCGGGTGCGTGAGCTCGCCAAGTCCGAACACCTGCCGCCCCCGCTGGAGGACAGCCCGAAGTGCCACGGGTGCTCGCTCGTGGGCATCTGCCTGCCCGATGAGACGCGAGCGCTTACCGAGCTGGTCCCTGAGCCCGTCCCGCTACCCGTTGAAGACGACGAGCCGCTCGAGGTGGGCGACGACCCTTGGGGGCTTGCCACGGGCGTCGTGCATCCGGTGCGTCGGATGTTCCCCGCACGCGACGATCGCTTGCCGGTCTACGTTCAGGCGCAAGGGGCCAGCGTGCGATTGGACGGGGAGCGGCTCGTCATCACGACGAAGGGTGAGCACGCACGGGAGGCCCGACTGTCCAATACCTCCCACGTGTCGCTGTATGGCAGCGTCTACATGACGATGCCGGTGCTGCGCACGCTCATGGATCGCGGCATCCCAGTTCTGTTTTTTAGCTATGGCGGGTGGTTCAGCGGGCAGGCCACAGGCCACGATTCGAAGAACGTCGCCCTTCGGCTGGCGCAGTACGCCGCCACGCAGAGCACGGAGCGCTGCCTGCAGCTCGCGCGTGGCTTCGTTGCATCCAAGATCTTGAACTGTCGCACCCTCCTCCGCCGCAATCACGAGCGCCCGAACCCGGTGGCTCTCTCCGAGCTCAAGCAGCTGGCGCGCAAGGCACGCAGCGCCGAGTCCATCGAGAGCCTGCTCGGCATCGAAGGCACTGCGGCCCGCCGCTACTTTGGAGAATTCTCCGGCATGCTGACGGATGGGAAGGATCAGTTCGACCTCGATGGTCGCAATCGCCGCCCGCCGCGCGACCCCGTCAATGCGCTCCTTTCGTTCTGCTATTCGCTCCTGACCAAGGAGCTATCGCTCGCGCTGCGCACCGCGGGGCTCGACCTGATGCTCGGCTTCTACCACCAGCCTCACTTCGGTCGGCCCTCCCTGGCGCTCGACCTCATGGAGGAATTTCGACCAATCATCGCCGACTCCGTCGTGATTGGCGTCCTGAACAACAAGGTGGTGCAACGCGACGACTTCGTGCGCGCGGCAGGGGCCGTTTCGCTCACACAAGCGGCGCGAAAGCGCGTGATTCTCGCCTTCGAGAGGCGGATGGACCTGCTCGTGACCCACCCCGTCTTCGACTACCGCATCAGCTACCGCCGCGTGCTCGAGGTGCAGGCCCGTCTGCTCAGTCGCCTGCTGCTTGGTGAGCTGCCCTGCTATCCGGAGTTCAGAATCCGCTAGGAGCCCCATGCGCCAGATGTACGTCGTGACCTACGACATATGTGATCCGAAGCGCCTACGGAAAGTCTACAAGTACATGCTCGGCTGGGGCGAGCACCTGCAGCTCTCCGTCTTCCAGTGCGAGCTCACCCATCGCGAGCTAGTCGAGCTTCGCGCCGGACTCGCGCGCATCATCCACCACCTGGAAGACCAAGTCCTCTTCGTCGATGTCGGCCCTGTCGAAGGCCGCGGCTCCGATTCCATCAGCGCGCTGGGCAAACCCTACATCGACATCGACCGCCTCGCCGTCGTCGTCTGATCGAGCCCCCGGCGGTAGTCTTGAACATGGACCCTTCTGGTATCCTTCACCGACATCTTGTACCCTATTCACACGCGCGAGCGGTGCGGTGCCTCGCCACCCCCGGTAGGCGCTCGCATTCCTTCCGTTCCTTGAAATTCTCCCCAGAAAGCGGCAGCGTTCAAAGCGGAGCCGCAGCCGCTTTCGCCCCCCTAAAGTTCACATCTCAACCTCTGTTCTCCACCCTCTCGCAAAGCATCCGGCAAGCAACGAACATCGTTCGCATTCAGCCCGACCTCACTCCGTCGCGTTCGCGCGACGGCTCCATTGAAGCTCTCGCTCCCGCATCTCCATGAGCCACCGCTCGAACACTCCGTCGCGTTCGCGCGACGGCTCCATTGAAGCATCTCTACGGGCGTTGCGGCAGGCGCGGTAGCGCGACACTCCGTCGCGTTCGCGCGACGGCTCCATTGAAGCCGGTAGGCGACCATGCATCACTCCAGTGGGCAGTTCACTCCGTCGCGTTCGCGCGACGGCTCCATTGAAGCGCGCGCTGGTGTGCGCGGTGTCTACGGCGCTCAATTTACACTCCGTCGCGTTCGCGCGACGGCTCCATTGAAGCCCCCGGTGAGAACGGCGGGCCGTGGCACGGCGACCAGCACTCCGTCGCGTTCGCGCGACGGCTCCATTGAAGCCAAGTGTCGGCAACGGTGGGCGGCCCCGCGATCGACCACTCCGTCGCGTTCGCGCGACGGCTCCATTGAAGCTCGTTCGGCACGCACCAATCATACGGCACGAGGTCCACTCCGTCGCGTTCGCGCGACGGCTCCATTGAAGCCCACATCGACAAGCAGACGCTGGAGTTCGTGCTTCCACACTCCGTCGCGTTCGCGCGACGGCTCCATTGAAGCCACCGGCACGTGGTGGGCGCGCGCGGTGGCGTCAACACTCCGTCGCGTTCGCGCGACGGCTCCATTGAAGCTCGCGGTAGCCCTCATGCTACGCCTCGCGCCGCGAAAGCACTCCGTCGCGTTCGCGCGACGGCTCCATTGAAGCAGGCGCAGATGGCTGCGAGAGCTCGTGGCGAAAAGGCACTCCGTCGCGTTCGCGCGACGGCTCCATTGAAGCCTCACCTCGATCGGCTCTACCAGCGCGCGTACGAGCACTCCGTCGCGTTCGCGCGACGGCTCCATTGAAGCCGTTACTAATGTTCGCGGGCCTATGCCAATGAACTCACTCCGTCGCGTTCGCGCGACGGCTCCATTGAAGCCGTACGCCAGCACGGTGCCCGCACACGTCGCACCAGCACTCCGTCGCGTTCGCGCGACGGCTCCATTGAAGCGTGTGCGACCCCGGCTGGACGCTGATCGGTTTCGGCTGCCACTCCGTCGCGTTCGCGCGACGGCTCCATTGAAGCGAACCACGCCCGGAAACTTTTTTTCGTGCAGCATCCACTCCGTCGCGTTCGCGCGACGGCTCCATTGAAGCAGCTGGCTATCCGTGGCAGGCTCCCGGAAAGCCTCCTCACTCCGTCGCGTTCGCGCGACGGCTCCATTGAAGCATTTGGATCGTCATGAGATATCACCCTTCTTTCGTCCACTCCGTCGCGTTCGCGCGACGGCTCCATTGAAGCTGGGATTAGCCCGTCTCGTGCCGGTTGCCGGTTGGCACTCCGTCGCGTTCGCGCGACGGCTCCATTGAAGCCGCTCGCCGCCCCGCGCCACGCTCACCGCGATCTCGCACTCCGTCGCGTTCGCGCGACGGCTCCATTGAAGCATCAGCGTGGCCCGCTCCAGCGGCGCCGACCCCAACACTCCGTCGCGTTCGCGCGACGGCTCCATTGAAGCCACTCGCCGAGGGCGAAGTGGCCACCGCGGGCACGGCACTCCGTCGCGTTCGCGCGACGGCTCCATTGAAGCAGCATCGCAAAGCTTCTGCCACCGCTGCCCGAGGCTCACTCCGTCGCGTTCGCGCGACGGCTCCATTGAAGCGCATCGTGGATACTCACGCCGGGCAGACCGCCGAGCACTCCGTCGCGTTCGCGCGACGGCTCCATTGAAGCCCGGGCCGGCGCGCCGCGCGCCGCGCCCGTGCGCAACACTCCGTCGCGTTCGCGCGACGGCTCCATTGAAGCAACGCGATCGGGCGCCAGGCCGCGATGAACGCCGAGCACTCCGTCGCGTTCGCGCGACGGCTCCATTGAAGCGTCGGCTCTGGCCCCAACTTCCCGGACCGCTACTTCACTCCGTCGCGTTCGCGCGACGGCTCCATTGAAGCATCATGGATCAAGCCACCCCGGAGGAGACGAGCTCGGGCCACTCCGTCGCGTTCGCGCGACGGCTCCATTGAAGCGTCGCCCTGGTCTCAGTCGCGGACGCATCCCCGCGCAGCACTCCGTCGCGTTCGCGCGACGGCTCCATTGAAGCAACGTCTCGCGGTAGGTCTCGTGATCGCCGAACGGGTCACTCCGTCGCGTTCGCGCGACGGCTCCATTGAAGCACGAGGCCGTTTTCGATGATCACGACGTTGGCGCCCACTCCGTCGCGTTCGCGCGACGGCTCCATTGAAGCCGTGGTGGGGTCTGACGCGTGTCGCTAGTGTCGGGGCACTCCGTCGCGTTCGCGCGACGGCTCCATTGAAGCCTCGCGACAAGAGCGCAACCGCTGACTCCGGCGGTGCCACTCCGTCGCGTTCGCGCGACGGCTCCATTGAAGCCGCGCAGCGCGCATCGCCCCACGCGTCACACTCCGCACTCCGTCGCGTTCGCGCGACGGCTCCATTGAAGCGCGGCACCGTGCGCGTCGAGGCGTCGCGCATGCAACACTCCGTCGCGTTCGCGCGACGGCTCCATTGAAGCAGACCGCGACGCGTACCGAACCGATGCACGACCGGGCACTCCGTCGCGTTCGCGCGACGGCTCCATTGAAGCGCCGCCGGACGCCGCCGCCCACTTGCTCGCTTGCGTGCACTCCGTCGCGTTCGCGCGACGGCTCCATTGAAGCCGGGCTCCGTCGATCAGCCAGCGCATGGCCTGCTTACCACTCCGTCGCGTTCGCGCGACGGCTCCATTGAAGCACCGCCGGACGCCGCCGCCCACTTGCTCGCTTGCGTGATCACTCCGTCGCGTTCGCGCGACGGCTCCATTGAAGCGATTCTTTCGCTCACGGCACCGCTGTTCGTTCCTGCACTCCGTCGCGTTCGCGCGACGGCTCCATTGAAGCCCGCTGATGCGACGCGGGAGGTACGGCAGCGCCGACCACTCCGTCGCGTTCGCGCGACGGCTCCATTGAAGCGAGGACTCGACGGACCCATCGCCGTCGGATGCAAGTCACTCCGTCGCGTTCGCGCGACGGCTCCATTGAAGCGCGCAGCTTGGCACGGGCCTGCTCTTGGATCTCGGCAC